>CADDZJ010000004.1 GCA_902812415.1 Acidobacteriota bacterium | reverse complement strand
GCGATCCCAGATCGCAAGCTTCGGCGATCCCAGATCGCCGCTACAGAAAGAATCGCTTGCTGCGCTTGGGATGCTTCTTTCTCGCCACTTTCCCACTCATCACTGGGGTTAAGATTCTTCGCTGCGCTCCGCCCAGAATGACAGGCGAAGGGCTCAAATCAGGTCGCCCCAAGTGCAGCATAACAGGGCGGGGTGAGACGAGGGAGACAGATGAGACAAATGAGACGGTTTTTGCATTTCCGCTCAACTTAATGGCGGGTGGGCCGGTACGATAATCTCAAAAAATCAATGGGTCGGAGGAGAAATTTTGTCCACGCCGTCCAGGTAGGGGCGAAGCGCTTCAGGGATCACCACGGAGCCATCCTCTTGCTGATAGTTTTCCAAAATCGCCAGCCAGGTTCGTCCAATGGCCACGCCGCTGCCATTCAGCGTGTGAAGAAATTCCGCCTTCCCCTTTCCGCCGCGCCGAAAGCGGATGTTGGCGCGGCGGGCCTGAAAGGCCTCGCAATTCGAGCAGGAGGAGATTTCCTTGTATTCGCCGGCTGAGGGCAGCCAGACTTCCAGATCGTAAGTCTTGGCTGAACTGAATCCCAGATCGCCGGTTGAAAGCGCCACCACGCGATAAGGCAAGCCCAGCTTTTCCAGCACGGCGCCTGCATCGCGCGTCATGCTCTCAAGCTCGCCATAGGACTGCTCCGGAAGCGCAAATTTCACCAATTCCACTTTCTGGAATTGGTGCTGCCGGATGAGGCCGCGGGTGTCGCGGCCGTAAGAGCCCGCTTCGCTGCGAAAGCAGGCCGTCCATGCGCAGTACTTGATGGGAAGTTTCTCCGCATCCAAAACTTCATCCCGGTAAAGATTGGTTACCGGAACTTCAGCCGTGGGAATCAGCCAGTAGTCCGCGCCCTCCAGCTTGAAAAGGTCTTCAGCGAACTTCGGCAATTGGCCGGTCCCGTAAAGAGTGGCCGAGTTCACCATGAAAGGCGGAAAAACTTCGCGGTATCCATGCTGCCGGGTATGCAAGTCCAGCATGAAGTTTGCGAGCGCGCGTTCGAGTTTGGCTCCGAGGTCATAATAAATAGCGAATCGCGCGCCACTGATCTTGGCTGCCCGGTCGAAATCAAGAATGCCCAGGGAAGGCCCCAGTTCCCAATGCGGTTTGGGTTGGAAATCAAACTGGCGCGGCTCTCCCCAGCGGCGGATTTCCTGGTTTTGAGCCGCGGTTGCGCCCACGGGCACAGTCTCATGCGGGAGGTTCGGGATCCGCACCAGAACTTCGTGTAATTTTTCGTCGCAAGCCTTCGCTTTCTGATCGAACTCGTCAATCTCCGAGCCGAGCGCCTTCATCTCGGCGATTTGTGCCGAGGCATCCTGCTTCTGCTTCTTGAGCGCGGCAATTTCGTCCGAGACCTTATTGCGGCGGGCCTTGCGACTCTCCGCTTCCATCAGCCATCGGCGCCGCTCGCGATCGATCGCCTCAAAGTCTCCCAGAAGGTCTGGCACGCCGCGCTCGCTCAGCTTGCGTCTGACAAGATCAAGATTCTCGCGGACAAATCCAAGGTCCAACATGCTGGCACTATTTCTCCTTCTCGCCGTTGCTGTAGCGCCGGCGTCCTCATCGGCGATTCTTTCGGCGCCGAGGATAGCGCCGCTACAGCGCTTCTTGTTTCTTACCTGCTTGTCAGAGGCGTAATGTTCCAGCCATCCACGGCCACGATGGGTCTGGCCCCGGCCAGTTCGGACTGACGGTAGGTTGCAGAAATTTCGCGCCTTTCACCCGGCATCAACTCGAAATCGTTATCTTGCCACAAAATCGGATGCACATCTTCCCCGCCCTTCCCTTTCAGAACCCGCAAGTGAACGAAGAACGCGAGATGCCCAGTCGGGTTTTCCACCACAACCGTTTCCTTACTCCGGACGCCGGCAACTTCATGCTGCGCGGAGATTCTCAAAGCGACCCGAGGCAGCCGCCGAAGATCGCGGAAATCGGCAAAGGATTGAAGGGGCGTGTAAAACCACGTGGAGGCGCCCCAGTTAAAAACGTCCGGGTGGGTCGAGAGCCAGTAAAAATTTCGACTCACCGTTCTGCCTGCCGGAGCTTCGAGAGTGAGCCGCACAAAATAAGTTCTGGAAAGCCCGCCAAGCTCAGGGATCGCCAAAGCCTGTTCGGAGCTGTCGGGAGGAACGCGCAGAGTTGCGGACTTCGAGAATTTCAGCTTCAAGTCGAGATTGTAGACTTCCGCCGTCACTTTATAGTTCTCAAAATCGTGAAGCGTGGAATTCACCACAACCACCGACCGGTCATCGTAGGAATACTGGACGTGGAGCGGCTCGCAGGCTTTTTGCGCGCCAAAATAACCTCCGCCCGGGCGCAGATAGAAATCATAAAGGTGCCAGATCACAGACGGCCAGGCGTTGTTCAGCATCCACTGGATGACGCCGGTCGCGGCGTACTTGTTGCGGCCAAAGGCTTCAAACATGGCGCGCTCGCCTTCATAATCCATCACCTGCGCTTTCTGGATGTAATCCTCCAAACCCGCCGGCTTTCCATAACGCCTGGTCAGGGCCTGGGTGTAGTAGCGCAGATCTTTGAACGCGCCGCCTCCGGCGTGGTAGTTCCAAACGTCATCGATGGGCCAAAGATGGTCCGCCGGCAGCATCTCCTGGATGCTTGCCAGAACAGGAATCGCGGGGCCGGGACTGGTTTCCGTATTAAAGCCGAACGCTCCCCCGCGTTGATGGTCCAGATACCAATACGAAGGGCCGACGTATTGATAAGGCCCGGTCATCTTCACTCCGGTCCAGCCCGCCCCTGCGGTCTTCCGGGAAGAAGCTGCGGCGACGGTTGGATCAGGCCACTGCTCGTTCTTGAAGACTTTCAAATAAACCGCTTCGGGCTTTGCCGGAGGCGCATTGTCGCTGCCGTAGAAGAAAGCAAGAATGGACGGGTGATTGCGCAGGCGCCGCACCTGGTCGCGCAGAGAATTTTCCGCCACCCGATAGTCTTCCGCGTTCCAGTTTCGCCAATGCTCCCAGCGCGAACAGCAGCACCATCCGGCAATCACCAGAATTCCATCGCGATCGCATAAGTCGAAGAAGTGATCATCCATCAACTTGCCTTCCAGCCGGATCGTGTTTAGGTGCATGCCTTTGACATAACGGATTTCGTCTTCCTCCCGCTCAGGCGAAAGGCGCAAAAGCATATCCGGCGACCAGCCCGCGCCGCGAATCAGAATTCTCTTCCCGTTCACCATGAAGACGCGATGGTTCTGCGCATCGAGTTGGGACGTCATCTCGCGGATTCCAAATTGGACATCCTCGCGGTCGGAAACCTGGCCATTCGCCTCAAACTCAATCCGCGCGCGGTAGAGATTCTGCGCGCCGTACTGATAAGGCCACCAGAGGCGCGGATGAGAAATGACCAGTTGGGGATAGCTTTCCGGGGTGAATACGACCCGCCTCGTTTCTTCTGGAGCAAGTTGAACGTTCCGGGAAAGCTTAATGTCTCCCATTACGGCCTTCAATACTCCGCTCACGGGTCGATCCGTCACATTGCGGAGCTCCGCTGAAACGGTCAGGCGCGCGACCGTGAGCGACGGCAGGTTGAGATGCGTGATGATTTGCGGATGTCGCACCGCAACCGGTCCGCTCGCGGTGAGATAGACATCTCGGAATATGCCCATGTCCTTATCCGGCGGCAGCGGATTCCAGTCCACAAAGGTAATGGAAAGGTCGTTGGGCGTTGGAGCAAAAATCTCAAGAGCCAGTGTGTTGATTCCAGCTGGCCGCGCCCACGGCGTAATATCAAATTCAAATCGCCGGCGCATGCCCATTACCTGATCCGCGCTGGCGATCTGGTGGCCGTTGAGCCAGACATTCGCCCGGTAATTGATGCCGTCAAAATGCAGCCATAACGTCCTGCCTTGAACGCTTGCCGGAAGCTGAAATTCGGTGCGATACCACCAGCCCGGGCGAAACGGGCTATCCGAGGGCATCGGGATGTTGGAGAAATTCGCGCCGATGGGGTATGTGGTTCCGGGAATTGATCGGAGGTTCATTCCGAAGTCAGGATTCGGATAAACATGATTCTCGATCAGGGCCGCAAGCACGGTGGAGGGAATATCCGTGGGGTACCAGCCGTTCGGCTGAAAGCTGTGAGTGGAAATGGCGCTTCCCTTCTCCGGCGCTTTGGCCGAAGACTGAATCCTCCATCCCTGCCTTAAGAGCATGCGCGAGCCCGGCGCGGCGAGTGCAGCGACCTCTGGCTGAGCGCAAAGTCCGGCGACACCGGAAACGAGCGCCAGCAAGACATAAAAAGTCGTTTTCATAAGGGTCCTGATTGTAATCACCTGAGACTTTGTTAATGAAGTTAAAGAATCAATTAAAGTACCTTTAACGGGTGGAAGAAATCAACTGGCATAACTGAAATACTGACCTATCTCGGGGCTTTAATACCATGCTGATCTCTTCGCTTGTCATTCTGAGCAGTAGCCTCTCCCTTCCTGTCATTCTGAGCGAAGCGAAGAATCCCTGTATTACTTTAGCTTTCAGCAAACAGCGCCTGGCTATCAGCAAAAAAGGTTCAGAGTCGAAAAGCTGAATGCTGATCGCTCCTTCGGGATGCCTCACGGAGTTGACCCTGAGCGCCCGTCTGGGGACGGGTTCATCGTGCCGGAAACTTCCACTAGTTTTTATGTGGAAGCGCCAACTTACGTGAAATTCCTGGAAAGTCAAAATACGGGGATTCTTCGCTTGCGCTCAGAATGACAGGGGAGAAATTGTAGGATGACAGGTGGAATGTTGCGTGATGATAAAAATTACTTCTTCTTGGAGTTCTTGCTCTTGAGAATTTTTGCGACTTCGGTGGCGATCAAGTCGCCCATTTTGGAAGTCGAAGTCGGGCGGCCCCGGCCAGCAATTTCCGCCGTGTGCGCCCCACGCTTCAGCACCTTCTCGACCGCCTTTTCCACCGCTTCGGCGGCAGATTCCATGCGAAAAGAGTAGCGCATCATCAGGGCAGCCGAAAGAATAGCCGCCGTGGGGTTAGCCTTATTGCGGCCCGCAATATCCGGAGCCGAACCGTGAATCGGCTCGTAAAGCGCCGAATGTTCGCCCAGGCTGGCGGACGGCAGAAAGCCGATGGACCCTGCCACCATGGCCGCCTCATCGCTTAGAATGTCGCCGAACATGTTGCTGGTAAGAATCACATCGAAGCGGGTGGGGCGGTCGATCAATTGCATGGCGCAATTGTCGACGTAGAGGTGTTGGAGTTCCACGTCGGGATAGCTCCTCCCGATTCTCGTCACCACCTCCCTCCACAAGCGCGAGGTTTCAAGCACATTGGCTTTATCGACCGAAGTCACCTTGCGGCGGCGCATGCGCGCAAGTTGGAAGGCGCGGTGCGCCACGCGCTCGATCTCATGCTCGCGGTAAACCTCGGTGTTCACACCCATCCGCTCGCCATTCTTTGAAAAGATGCCTCGCGGATTGCCGAAATAAATGCCGCCCAGCAGTTCGCGGACGATGATGAGGTCCGTGCCTTTCACGTAGACAGGCTTGATCGCGGAATAGTTGGCCAGCGAATCCAGCACTTTAACCGGGCGGAGATTCACGTACAGCCCTAGCCTCTTCCGAATCTGAAGCAGACCTTGTTCCGGCCGTACTTCAGGCCGGACGGAGTCCCACTTCGGTCCACCCACCGCGCCGAGAAGGATCGCCTGCGAATTGTTACAAATGGCGACTGTTTCAGCGGGAAGCGGGGTGGCTGTAGCGTCAACAGCGCTGCCGCCAATCAGCCCTGTTTGGAAACGAAAGGTCACACCATTCGCTGATTCTACGGCCTTTAGAACTTTAACGGCTTCAGCGATGACCTCGGGTCCAATCCCATCCCCTGGTAACAGGGCAACCCTGTAAAGTGCTTGCATAGAATAATGTATTCAGCATTTTACTCGTATCTTGCTCAAAATGCAATTTTTCTTTTGCTTAACCAGAGGACCTCATGCCAAACGTTAGGTTCGTGTGCGGCACTGTGTAAGCCGATGATACGAATAAGATAGATCATTTCTAAATATAAAATAATTGATTATTTTGTGAAATAATTCCAGTAAGTCATTCACCGAGAACCTCGTTATAGACTTCAAGCGTTCGCTCTGCCGCTCGCCGCCAGCTAAATGTTTGCGCCCGGGCCAGACCCGCTTGGATCATTTGCGCTCGTAATTCCGCATTGTCGATCACATGGGCTACTTTTTCCGCAATGTCATTTGCATCGCGCGGGTCAACATAAAGGGCGGCATCACCGCCCACTTCCGGCAACGCTGAAGCCTGTGAGGTAACCACGGGCAGGTTATGGGCCATGGCTTCAAGGACAGGAAGGCCAAATCCCTCATCGAACGAAGGAAACAACAGCATGCTTGCCGTCTGATAAAGCTTTTCGAGTTGCTCGCGGCTCACATGACCCAGTACTTTCACTCGCTCGCCTAGCCTACCCTTTCGCAGATAATCCCAAACGGCTTCGCTTCCGTGACCTTCGCCGCCTGCGACAACCATGTGGCAGCGTTCCGGCAATTTTTCGAGCGCCCGAAGCGCTCCAAGAGTATTTTTCCGCGTCTGGATCACGCCTACCACCAGGATGAGTTCATTTCCCTCCCCCACCCACCTTGCCCGTTCGCTCAGCCGCGCCTCCGGCGAAAGAACCTGCTTTGGCAAATCCACTCCTTCAGGAATCACCCGGATTTTCCCCGGATCAACCTCGGCATGCCGGACAAGCTCATTCGCCGTGTGTCGGGAGGGAGTGATAATGCGCGCCGCACGGCGGGCGGCCTCAATAAGCAGCACCGAAAATTTGCGTTGGAAGTCGGGCGTTGAATACTCGCGGCTCGACAGCGGAAATACATCATGAATCGTGACAACCTCGTGGCGAAAGCGAAATGGCGCTGGCCGTTGCGCCAGGCTATGGAACAAATCCGCCTGACGCGGCAACCAGAATGTCCAGGGATCCTGGAAGAGACGGGTGGGAAACGCCGGCTGGCCTCCCTGCTGCGTCCCGCTTAGACGCAGAAACTGCCGCCGGCGTTTCCAGCGTGAGAGCCGATAGCAGATCAGAAAGCGGTGGTCAGACTCCAGTTCCGCCAGCGATTCAATCAGCCGGCGCGAATAGACTGACACTCCCGAAGGTTTCGGATCAACCACGTAGGTGGCATCGATGGCAATTGTGGCCATGCAATAAAGAGGCGACTACTGCGCGTGCAGGAACTCACATTATATGAAAGTATTGTGTCCCTGTTAGGAAATGCGTAGCACAGCCTCAGGGCTGCAGCCAAAAGAACTGTCATTCTGAGCGAGCGCCGCGAGCGAAGAATCCGTGCATTTGTAAAGCGAAATACGGGGATTCTTCGCTATCGCTCGGAATGACAGGCAAAAGATCAGTCATTCGTGAAGGGCATCGCCGGAGAGGGGGTCTTCGAGGCCGTATTCTTTCAGTTTGCGGTAGATGGTGGTTTTGCCGATGCCGAGGAGTTTGGCGGCGCGCAGGCGGTCGCCGCCCGCCGTCTGGAGAGCGTTCAGGATGGCGCGCCGCTCCAGGTCTTCCAGCGTATGTGGCTCATCAGGATCGGTCTTGCTTCTTAAACTACCCAGCAAGGCAGGAGGCAGATCTTTCAGTTCAAGCAACGGCCCGGAGCCCAACGAAACAGCGTGCTGCACGCAATTCTCAAGCTCACGGACGTTGCCGGGCCAGGAATAGCTCATCATGCGGTCCATCGCTTCTTTCGTGAAGCCAACAATCCCTTCCTCCAACGCTCCATGCCGCACCAGAAGCGCCTGAACCAGCGCGGGGATATCGCTCCTGCGCTCGCGCAGAGAAGGAACGCGGATGGAAACCACGTTGAGCCGGAAATACAGATCTTCGCGGAACGCGCCTTTTTCAATAGCGGCTATCAGATTGCGATTGGTGGCGGCGAGCACCCGGGCTTGCAACGGGACCGCTTCATTGCTGCCCAGCGGCCTGATTTCGCGTTCCTGAAGCGCGCGCAGCAGCTTGGCTTGCAATTCCACAGGCAGTTCACCAATCTCATCCAGAAAGACCGTGCCGCCGCCCGCAGACGCCAGCAACCCCGTACGCGCCTGGCTCGCGCCGGTGAATGCGCCGCGCACATGGCCGAAAAGCTCGCTTTCAATAAGCGTCGAGGTGAGGCTGCCGCAATCCACCGGAACAAAATGCTTGTCGCGCATCGGGCTGTAGGCGTGGATCGCGCGGGCCACCAATTCCTTGCCCGTTCCGCTTTCTCCGAGAATCAGAACGGGATGCCGCTTTTCCGCAACCTTTAAAATGGTCTGGTAGACCTGCTGCATGGCGGGAGAATTGCCTACGAAATCTCCGATGCCCTTTTGTGTCTTCAGTTGTTCCCGCAGCAGGCGATTTTCCTCAGCCAATCGCTGCTTTTCCACCATGTGTTCCAACAGCGAGCGAAACTGATCGATTTTGAAAGGCTTGGTGATGTAGTCGTAGGCGCCCAGCTTAACGGCTTCAACCGCTTCGGGAATGCTTCCGAAACCGGTCATCATCAGCACATCAACGCTGGGATATTTCTCCTTGATGATGCGAAGCAGATCAAGGCCGCTGCCTCCAGGCATACGAACGTCGGTCACGACAATGTCAGCCTGGCCGTCCTCAAGGATGGGAAGCGCGCCGGAAGGAGAATCAACCGCCTGCATCTCGTAGCCGAGCCCGTCGAGAGCCTCCAGGCACAATTGGCGCGAGCTGGGTTCGTCATCAACGACGAGCACCTTGGTGGCCATGGGGATATCCGCGCAGGTATTATAACATAAGTGAATCCCCGACCTTCTATAATTCATTTGTCAAGTAAATTTACGAGAGCTTTACTGTGACATCGAGTCTGCTCACCCTCACTCTGAGCGCCAGCCTCCCCACCTGGTCATCGTGAGCATAGTGAACGATCTCTGTATTTCGGCTCGGGTAAACTCCGCGAAGCATTCTGTATTTGCAGAAACGAACAAATAAGAGGATTCTTCGTCGCCTTCGGCTCCTCAGGATGACAGGTTTTGAAGGCTTCTCAGTGAGGGGCAACGGATTTGCCATTCCGAGCGTAGCGAAAATGGCGCACCCAAAAGTCTTGAGGAACCCGTCAGAGGGATTTCGCAGGCAAGCTCGGTTCCGCTTCTGTGGAAACAAGCGGTGGAAGGTCAAGGCGCTGGCTCATCCACTCCAAGGCGTTTTCGGCGGCGTCAAACACGGTGCCATGGATTCCCAGTTCCACGGCAGCCTGGACGTTTTCGGGCTTGTCATCCAGGAACAGGACTTCGCCGGGCGCAAGCTTCAGTTTTTTAAGGCACTCCTGGTAAATGGCCGGGTCAGGTTTTACCAACCTCACATCGCAGGAAAAGACGAGATGTTGAAAAGCGGAGAGCCAGCGGCAGTGCTCTAAGATGTAATCTTTCACTTCAAGCGGCATGTTGGAAAGCACCGCCAGAGGAATGCCGGCGGCGCGCAGTCTTTCCACCCCGCGCAGCGTTGCTTGATTGGGCCGCGCCCAGCTTGCGCCATCCAACTGAATGAGCCTTGCGATTTCATCAGGGCTTAAGGCGCGGCTTTCCTCACGAATCACGGAACTCCAATAAGAATCGCCGTCCAATTCAGCGCGGTCATAGGCAAGTCGAAAACGCCAGTAGAGCTCCGCAAAACGCGGAACCGGCATGTGACAGACCGCCGCCATCTTCTCCACGTCGGAAGGCTGTTGGGGCACGCAAAGTACATTCCCATAATCGAAGATCACGGCGCGAGGTCGGGCAATTGAACTGTGGTTGCTATCGATTGTCATAGGCGGACAAATGACTGGCGGCAAGTCAGCGCCGCCGCATCGGCTAGTCATGTGTCACTAACGTTTCTAGGCAATGGGTGGTCATGGCCAGGATGGCCATGCCACCATCGTGGCACGGGCGTCCCGCCCGTGGGCTTGGTCCGGGTCTTTGTGTGACATACGACTAGCAAAATCAAAAATCCAACGCGGCGCGTGCGCAACGACGCGCGGCAAACGTCTACAAAATAGCAAAATACGGGGATTCTTCGCTATGCTCAGTCTGTCATGTCGTTTTACGACACCCCGAAGAATGAAAATTACGCCGAGGCTGGCGGGTGTCTGGGTTTGCGTGCCGAAATATCGGCGTATTTTTCAGGGCAGAATGACAAGCGAAGGACTTGGAATGACAGCGCCCCTAATCGTTTTTCAACAACCTGCTAAGGTGAAGACTGCGGACGGCGGGTGAGGCTCACTTCCGCCGGCGTGGCGTCGCTCGTCTGTGGTTGCGTGGACGGGGCAGCGAGATCGGAACCCGGCGCGCCTGGGGAGGAGGCTGTCTCCGCAGTTCGGGGAGCCATCCGCTTCGGCACGCTGACGTAACCATGCACATGGTTCTTGTCGATCTGATTGACGACCAACTCGGTGGCTTGCTGGCCTTTTGCCGTCATGAACCGGACCGGCTCGTAGAGATTCACGTGCTTTTTCGTGAGCTTGAAATCATCGATGAGCAACACCATGTCATAGTTGCGATGCTTGGCGCTGGTATGGCGCAGGGAAAGACTGATGGGGCCTTCGCGCTGAAATCGCTTGGATTTATAGAGATCAAATTCGTAGTAATTGCGCTGTCCTAATTCCTCAAGAGCCACCAACTCGGCATGATTTCGGGCAATTGAGCCGCTCAGGTCATTGACCGTGCTGCGGGTGGAATCCAGATTGTTTTCAAGGTCAGCGCGTGTTCGGGCCAGGTCCTGTTGAGTCGAAGCCAATAACTTGCTTTGCCGCGCAAGCTGCTGTTCGATGGCCCTTCCCCATTTGGGCACGGCCGGGGGATCAGAAGAGGCAGCGATTCGGCGTCGGGCGGGGCGGCTTGCCTGGGCAGGATGAGCGCTCCAGGCTTCATCCAGAGGGGCTAACGGCCCTGGGACAACAGGTTTGCTGATTTCATTGAGCTTTGCCGTCAAACCGGCCAACTGGTCGCGCATTCCGCTGATTTCGGTCCTGAGTTGATTGTTGGTCTCGGTCAGCTTGCGGGTATTCTCACGCTGGTGAACCACGTAGCCAACACTGACGACCACCGCCAGGATAAGCGCCAGGACGGCTAGCAACAGCCACTGACTTAAAGTGGAAGCACGACCAGACCCTCGATTGAAGTCCTGATCTTCCGGGAAGCGTTCTTGAAGAATGGCCATTTTGCTCCGCCCTTCTGATGAATAGCTGACTTCGAAGCAGCACGTGCATTGCCAGGAGGAAGCGATTTATCTCCTTTGAATATAACGAGATATATCCGATCTGATGCAAAATTGCAAGCGCTCATGGCAGAATTTTCCTCTGCTGCGCAAAAATTCCCTGAGTTAAAAAGTGATGGAAGCGACAAAGCGCTTGTCTAACAGGCGGTGAAAAGCCAATCAAAGACGCTGGCATTCCGAGCCCTTCCCTTCGCCTGTCATTCTGACGCCGAGCCCTTCGGCTCCGCTCTCCAGAAACTTCACACAAGTTGTTGATTCTACATAGAGGCTAGCTGAGGTTTCTGGCGCTGTGAACCCGTTAAACAGCGGGCGCTCAGGATAAACTCCGCGAGGCGGAAGAATCCCGGTATTTCAGCTTAGGATAAATTCTGTGAAGCATCTCCGCAACGACAATACGGCGATTCTTCGTCCCCTTCAGCTCCTTAGAATGACAGGGTAGCAAGATTTCGGCCATAGCGAAAATTATTGTTGTGGATATCCTTTATCTTGCTGCTGTCATCTGGTAAGATGGAACCACATATGATCCGATCCGACCTTTGCGGATCACCGGGAAGGAGAACCCCCATGGAAAAGAAATTCTCTCGCGCCGGAATCGGCATACTCTTCGTTGTTCTCATGCTGCTGGGCTTGCAACCGCAGCTTCGCGGAAGCCAGGACCAGGAGAAGGGCTACTCGCACGTCCGTGTGGTCCGCCTGAGTTTTGTGGATGGAACCGTGTTGGTGAAAAGACCCAACTCAACCGAATGGGCGAAGGCTTCCGTAAATACGCCCATCTGTCAGGGTTTTTCCCTTTCGACTTCGGCCAACAGCTTTGCCGAAGTTGAATTTGAAAATGGCTCGACGGCGCGATTGGGCGAGCTTTCGCAGTTGGATTTCACCGAGCTCGCCTTGAGCCCCAAGGGAGCCAAAATCAACCACCTGACTTTCGATCAGGGATACGCCACCTTCCATCTGCGGCCAGAGCACGGCGATGAATATTCCGTGAAGGTTGCAAACGCCACCGTGATCCCTCACGGCAAAGCAGAGTTTCGCACGGACTTCACGCAGGGACGCCTGCGCGTTGAGGTATTTGATGGCTCTGCCGAGGTTACAGGTTCTGCTCAAACCGCAAAGGTCACGAAAAACAAAGTTCTGGAATACGACACCAACTCCCAGATGGCATTTAACATCTCGCGCGGCATCGACAAAGACGCTTGGGATAAGTGGGTTCAGGAACGGGATACGCAAACCACGCTGGCGTGGAACGATCAGGCCATGGGAATGGGATCACGGGTTTATGGCTGGAGCGACCTTGACGAATATGGGGAATGGGCTTATTTCCCCGGATATGGCTACGGCTGGTCTCCTTTTGTGCCTATGGGATGGGCGCCCTTCTCCCTCGGACAGTGGAGTTGGTATCCGGGTTGGGGTTACACGTGGATTTCAGCAGAACCGTGGGGATGGCTGCCCTTCCATTATGGATATTGGAACTACCTTCCCAGCTTTGGCTACTTCTGGACTCCACCTACGAGCTTTGTGGCCTGGAATCCCGGAGCAGTGAGTTGGTATGCAGGAGGCGGCTATGTGGGATGGATGCCCGTGAATGCGCAAGGAATGCCCATCTGCTCAGGCGCCGGATGCATGACCACTGTAAAGGCTACGACTTTGCAGAACGGGGCGCCCGTCGATCCGACCACTCGGGTTCATGTTAATACAAACGCGCTGGTAGCGACTTCAAGGCCGCCGGTTGCTCCCTCCGTCCTTGCGAAACTCTCGGGCACTCCGGTGGGAAGCGGCGTCATCTACCCGGGCATGCCCGGCGGATTCCGCCAGCAATATCTGGCGGCTCGTTCCCAGAACACCGTGGCGGCAACACCGGTCTCACGGGTGAGTCGCAGTTCTGCCCCTATGCCGACCACAACATTGACTGCCGTCCAGCGTTCGGCTTCAGTGGCCGCACCCAAGATTATTCTGATGGGGCAAACCCCATCGGCGCGAACCGTGGGGCTGAACGCGCCCGAACATAAATCTTTCTTTGGCAGAACCTTCGGATCTAATGCTCAGCCCATTCGCGCCCAGCTTGGCAATACGCTGGGGGGAAACTATCGGGTAGCTCCCAATGCCGCAGCGGGAATGATGCGGGGAAACCTCAACCAACCGGCGGGCATGCGGGGTGCTGAGCCACGTTTTGGCGTTCCTCATTCCGCATCCGCACCTGTCTTCCTGAGCCACCGCGGCAGCGCCGGTCTTTCGGCTCCTGGACCGAGAATGACCAGCGGCGGAATTCGGATGGAGAGTGGCGGAGGGCGAATGGCTGCTCCCAGCGTCACAACTGCGCCTTCCGGTGGATTCGGAACCGCTCCCAGCATGAGCGCCGGTCATCCTGCCGCGTCTGCCGGGCCACATCGGTAAAAAGGCATGGTCGTGATTGCAGCCTCAGATCCAGAAGCAAGTGTGACTTTCGTTCCGGGGTCTGAGGCTTCTTTGCGCACGTAACCCATCGCAAGAGTCCTGCCGAGTGTCGGAGAGAGGCAGGCGCTAGTGATTTCTCCAACCTCTTTGCCATCTTTCAGGATTTTCTCTCCAGACGCAGGCGCTTCTTTAGCATCGACGAAAATGCCTGCCAGCTTCCAGTTCACGTGCCCGCGGCTGCGCGCTCGCTCCACAATTTCCTGCCCAATATAACAACCCTTAGTAAAGCTCAATGCATTCGTCAGGCCGGCTTCGAGCGGCAACGTATCCTCGGCAAGTTCAGAGCCATATTCCGGAACACCGGCCTCAATGCGCAAGATTTCAAGCGCCTTCGATCCACAGGGAAGCAGCCCGGCGCTCTTGCCGCAATCCAAAAGCGTTTCCCACAAAGAGAGCGCGCGTTCCTCTGGAACCCAAACCTGGTAGCCCGGCTCACCTGTGTTGCTGGATCGAACGATGATGGCGTCGTTGCCATCAAAACTCGCTGGGATATGACTGAAGGCTTCCGGGCCGGGCAGGCTACCTCCGAACACGGCCTGGATCACGCTTCTTGCGATCGGACCTTGCACCGATATCGCCGACAACGGGAGGCGCTCCAAAGGCACACGCCCCCCGATATTGTAATGATTGAGCGTTTGAAGAACTTTCTCGATAAGGTCAACGTCGGTATCGATGAGGAGTTGATCCTGCTGGCAATAGATGTCCAAATCAGCCAGGATATGCCCGCGCGCGTCCAGCAGGGTCGCATAGATGCCGTGACCCGGAGTGAGACTCCTGACATCGTTTGAAACCATGCCATGGATAAAGCGCACACGATCGTTTCCCTTCGCGCTGAATTTGGCGCGAAAGGAGAAATCGAAAATACCCGCGGCTGTGCGCACCGCCCGGCATTCCGAAACCGGATCGGAATACCACTCAGGAATCATGGCGCCATGATACGGCGCGAGCGGAATATTTTGCTGAGAGGCGATCTCTGAGATAGGACTGCGAACTGGAGCTGACATTGAACCTGCTTGCCTCCAATCTAAAAGATACCCATTCGCTTCCTTCACGGAGCGGGCAATCTCCGACCTTTTCCATTCTATGCTCGCCTGCCGGGCAGAGGAAAGGGATCGCCGCGCTGCATTGTCTCTTTGCCCTTTCGCCGCTATGATTAAGAAGAGATTAGGATTCCAACGCTCAGAGATCCCTGCTGACCCTGCTGGCGGCCAACAACAAGGCCACATTCGGGGAGGGCAGCCAAGAAGTGAGAGGGGAGTGCAAGGAGAACCTTATGTGGGAAAATGACCAATCCATGAAACTGAAGGTCGGCCTGGCTGAGATGCTCAAGGGCGGAGTCATCATGGACGTCACATCCGCCGAACAGGCCAGGATCGCGGAAGAGGCTGGTGCCGTGGCCGTCATGGCTCTGGAACGGGTTCCGGCCGACATTCGCAAGGAAGGCGGCGTGGCGCGAATGGCTTCCATCAAGATCATCAAAGAGATCATGAACGCCGTAACGATTCCGGTGATGGCCAAGGCGCGCATCGGGCACTTTGTGGAAGCGCAGGTGCTTGAGGCCGTGGGCGTCGATTATATCGACGAAAGCGAGGTTCTGACGCCGGCGGATGAGGAACACCACATTCACAAGAAGTCCTTTAAAGTTCCCTTCGTTTGCGGAGCGCGCAATCTGGGCGAAGCTCTGCGCCGGATTGGCGAGGGCGCGGCGATGATCCGCACCAAGGGAGAGGCCGGTTCGGGGAACATTGTAGAAGCCGTGCGGCACCTGCGCGCCATCACCCGCGAGATGCGTCACCTCACGACGCTCCGCGAAGAAGAACTCATGGCGAAGGCCAAGGAATTGGGCGCGCCGCTCGATCTGGTGAAGTGGGTGGCTGAACATGGGAAGCTGCCTGTGCCCAACTTTTCCGCCGGTGGAATCGCCACTCCGGCTGACGCCGCTCTGGTGATGCAACTGGGAGCGGAAGCGGTTTTTGTCGGGTCAGGCATCTTCAAGTCCGCCGACCCAGCCCAGCGCGCCAAAGCCATTGTCCGCGCCACGACTCACTATAACGAACCGCAAATTGTTGCGGAGTGCTCGGAAGAAGTGGGCGAAGCCATGCGCGGGATTGACGTTTCCAAGCTCGATCAGAAGGAATTGCTGCAAACGCGAGGATGGTAGAGAACAGAAGGCAGTAGGCGGAAGGCAGCAGGCAGGGAGAGGGTCGTAAATGACATTGACAAGAAACTGTCGTTGTCTCACGCCCCGATGGGGCACGCATCGTGGCGCGTGGGCGCGCAGGCTTTCAGTGGGCTGGGGAAAGCTCCGACCATCGAATCGGTTACTGTAATCATCAAGAGGAGGTTCATCATATGCCTGTCAGAACTGCGGAAGCGGAATGGAAAGGAAACTTGCACGAAGGACAAGGGCGAATGAAGCTGGGGACGGGAGCCTACGAGGGCCCCTTCTCATTTCAATCGCGCATGGAAAATGGCCCGGGAACGAACCCCGAAGAACTGATCGGGGCGGCGCATGCCGGCTGTTTTTCCATGGCGTTCTCAGCTCAGCTCTCGAACGCAGGATTCACGCCCAAGCGCATCCATACCAAAGCAGCCGTTAAGTTCGAGAAAACGGATGCAGGGTTTGCCATCAGCACTATCGAGCTTCAAACGGAGGGTGAAGTGCCCGGCATCCAGGAAGCCAAATTCCAGGAGCTTGCCGAGGCCGCCAAGAAAGGCTGCCCTGTCTCGAAGGCTCTCGCCGGCGTTAACATTATCCTCCGGGCAAAGCTTGTTTCGGCGGCAGGCGCTTAAAATTCATTGTGACGAAGAACGGCAAGAAAGCGATTGGTATTCTGGCCATCCAGGGCGATTTTGCCATGCACGCTCGAATGCTCGAGCGCGTCGGTGTCGGATGGCGGCTGGTAAAGCACGCCCGGGACCTTCAGGGAGTGGACGGGCTTATTCTGCCCGGCGGTGAGAGCACGACAATGCTCAAACTCTTTGCCAGCGAAGGGATGGACAAGGCCATTAAGGATTTTGCCGCGCAAGGCAAGCCCATTTTCGGAACCTGCGCTGGAGCCATTCTGCTGGCTACGGAAGTGCTCAATCCTCCCCAGGAACGCCTGGGCCTGATTGATATGACGGTCGAGCGGAACGCCTATGGCCGTCAGATTGACAGCTCCGTCCGATTCGGCGAATGCCCGGAACTAGCCGATCATCCTGTGGAGATGGTCTTCATCCGTGCGCCGGTGATTCGCCGCGTGGGCGAGGGCGTGCGCGTGCTGGGACGATCAGACGGTTTGCCGGTGCTGGTTGAGGCGGGTCAACTGCTCGCCGCCACGTTCCACCCCGAACTGACCCAGGATGAGACCATTCATCAATATTTTGTAAACAAGCTGGGAAGCGATTCCTAGCTCGAGGAATCCGATGCAACAGCCGCCTGACCATTACGACGCCGACCTTCTGCTGCGGCTTTATGACCTTCGCCGCGAGGAAAAACTGCGGAAGGCGCGCGATTGGTTTACTCAGGAGTTTCATGCCGACTCATTTGAGGATTTTCTGAAACGCTATCCCTTCGGGACGGAGGGGAACACATTCTACCATATGGTGGTGGGTTACTGGGATATGGCGGCTTCTCTCCTCAACCGTGGATTGATTCACGAGGAACTGTTCTTTGAAAACAACACTGAACTATTGGGGGTTTGGATAAGGATCGAGCATTTAGTGCCGCAATTTCGTGAGATGTGGAAAAACCCCTTAATTTGCAAGAACCTTGAGCAAGCCGCTGAAAAGTATGAAAAATGGCTGAAAAAGTCCGCCCCGGAAGCGTTGCCCTTCCTTCGCGAGCGCATGAAATCCCTCGCTGCCAAAAAATCCGAATAAGCGACGCAGCTCTCGCCAGGCGGTGACCGATTATTGGTGGGCCGCAAATAATGGCTGATTGCGCCTTCCCCCAGCCTTAACGAATTGCTGAAAAGCGCTTTGGGTATGTCGTATTGAGCCCTTCACTTGCCATTCTGACGCTCGGTGAAACGAGACGAAAGAATCCCTGCATTTCGTTTCAGACTAAACTTCCCTGATGCATCCTTTCTCAAACCCGTCACCCTTCAGCCACGTAACTGCCTATAAACTCCGTTGCGCGTTACTTTTTGTCCCGTTGACAACCTTTTTCCAGAGTCGTATATGTAGTACTCGGTTTGCTTGAGTCTGAATCGCTCCGTTCAACGCAGGCCGGTCGCCTGGAACGACTGAATGCTACTAATGTAGCCTACCGCAGTGCGGGTTGCGCGCGCTCCACGCAGCGGTGAACGGAGCCATCGTTGTGAGAGGAAGGTGTTGCCGATGAAAATCCAAACCAAGATCAATGGTCATTTGCGGGAAGACGAGGTTGAGCCGCGCCTTTTGCTGGTCCATTACTTGCGCGACGTGGCGGGACTTACGGGGACGCACATAGGTTGCGAAACCTCTCTCTGCGGGGCGTGCACCGTGCTGCTGAACGGCGAGGCCGTGAAGTCCTGCACCTTGTTCGCCGTGCAGGCGGATGGAGGCGAAATCACGACGATCGAGGCGCTCGGCAACCATGAGAAACTCCATCCGCTGCAAGAAGGCTTCTGGGAGGAACACGGCCTGCAATGCGGTTTCTGTACTCCGGGCATGATTCTGGCGGCCTATCAACTTCTTTGCCGAAACCCTCACCCAAGCCGGGAAGAGATTCGGAAGGGACTTGAAGGTAATTTGTGCCGCTGCACCGGCTATCAGCACATTGTGAAGGCGATCGAATACGCAGCGCAAAAAATCGGCAGCCCGGACGCCTGAGCAGATATCGCTCCAGACAAAGCGTTTCAATGCCCTGTCATGCCCAGAGAATTTTCAGCAACTCATAAGGGGAGACACCTATGCCAAGCACCATTTTGGGCAAACGAATCAAGCGCAAGGAAGACCCTCGATTAATTCAGGGCAGAGGTCATTATGTGGATGACATCAAGCTCGACGGCATGCTGCACATGGCGTTCGCGCGCAGCATCCACGCCCATGCCCGCATTAAGTCGGTCAACGTTGCCGCGGCGCGAAGTTCGCCGGGGGTGGTGGACGTCATCACCGGCGAGGAGATCAAAGGGAAACTCGGACTGGTTCCCTGCGCCGCTGGCATTGAAGGGCTTAAGGTTCCCGATCACCCCTGCCTGGCGACGGGAAAGGTCTGCTACGTCGGGGAGCCCATCGCAGCCGTCGTCGCTACAGACCGTTATCTGGCGCGCGATGCCGCCGATAAAATCGAGGTTGACTATGAGCCGCTGCCTGTCGTGACCGATCCTGAGAAGGCGCTACAGGCTGGCAGCACAGTGATCCATCCTGAACTCGGGGATAACGTCGCTTTTGTGGCCAGGCTGGAAGGCGGCGACTGGAAAGCCGTCGAATCCGACAGCAGCCTGAAAGTGATCAAGCAGCGCCTCATCAATCAGCGCCTGGCGCCGGCTTCGATGGAGACTCGCGGCGTGGTGGCTCATTACTCTCCCGGGGAAGAGACGCTCACCGTCTGGTCGTCCACCCAGATTCCTCACATCCTGAAAACGCAGCTTGCGTTGATGCTCGGAATTGATGAGCCTCATTGCCGCGTGATTGCTCCGGAAGTGGGCGGCGGATTTGGCAGCAAGCTGAACCTGTACGGCGAGGAGGGCGTGGCCTGCTACGCCTCGCGGAAGCTCGGGAAACCGGTGAAATGGATTGAGAGCCGGCGCGAAAACCTGCTGGCGACGGTTCATGGGCGCGACCAGATTAACGACGTTGAGGTTTATGTCCAGCCCGATGGAAAAGTTGTGGGTCTGAAGTGCTGGATCATCGCCGATCTCGGCGCCTATCACCAACTCCTGACGCCTGCAATCCCCACGCTCACCGCCTTGATGATCCTCGGCTGCTACCACATCAAGAACGTGTTTGTGGAAACCAAGGGCGTCTTCACCAACAAAATGGCCACTGACGCCTACCGGGGCGCGGGGCGGCCCGAAGCGACTTATGTTATCGAGCGGGTCATGGACATGGTGGCGCGCGAATTGAACATGGACGCCGCCGATCTTCGGATGAAGAACTTCCCTTCTCCCGATGAGTTCCCCTTGGATTTGCCGACGGGCGTCACTTATGACACGGCCAATTACCAGAAGACGTTGAAACGGCTGCTGAAAATATCCGGCTACTCCAGGCTCCGCAAGGAGCAGGAAAAGCTGCGAAAACAGGGCAAGTATCTGGGGCTGGGCCTTTCCACTTATGTGGAGATTTGCGCCATGGGTCCTTCCAGCCGCATGCCCGCCGGTGGATGGGAATTTGGCGCCGTCAAAGTGGAGCCCACAGGAAAAGTCATGGTGTTGAGCGGCACCTCGCCTCACGGACAGGGCGAAGAGACAACCTTCGCCCAGATTGCGGCCGATGTTTTGGGAATCCCCTTTGACGATGTCACGGTCTATCACGGCGACACGTTCCAGGTACCCATGGGAATTGGAACTTTCGGCAGCCGGACGACGGCCGTCGGGGGCACGGCCATTCATAACGCAGCAATGCAAATCAGGAAGAAGATGGCCAGAATTGCCTCCCACAAGCTGGGCGTCAAGCCGGGCGAACTGATTTTCTCTGAAGGGAAAATCCACACCCGAGACGGAGCGAAATCCATGGGGTTCGCGGAAGTAGCCGCTGAGGCAATCTTTGCCAAGCAGCTTCCCGAAGGCATTGAGCCCGGACTTGCTGCGCATTCCTTCTTTGAGCCTTCAAACTACACTTTTCCTTTTGGCGCTCATTTGGCGGTGACGGAGGTCGATGCCGAAACCGGAGAAATCAAACTTCGTAATTATTATGCAGTGGACGATTGCGGTCGCGTGATCAACCCCATGCTGGTGGACGGACAGATTCATGGGGGTCTGGCGCAAGGTATTGGCCAGGCGTTATGGGAAAGCCACGTTTATGATGAAAATGGCCAACTCATGACGGGCACGCTGATGGATTACGCCGTGCCCAAGGCCCATCAGTTCCCCTGGTTTGAAACAGAAACGATGGAAACCAAGACGCCCATCAACCCTTTGGGCGCCAAGGGTGTGGGCGAAGCCGGCACCATCGGCTCAACTCCCGCCATCGTTAATGCCGTCGTGGATGCATTAAGACCGCTTGGCGTGCGGCATCTTGATATGCCGCTACAGCCTGAGAAAGTCTGGCGCATCCTGAAGCAACACGCTACCGCATAAGATGAGGCTGGCCAGCAAAGGAGATCGCCATGATTCCAGAGCCGTTTGAATACCATATCCCCAAAAATCTTGAGGAAGCCTCGCGCCTGCTTGCGCAATTCGGAGGCGAGGGGAAAATTCTGGCGGGCGGGCATAGCCTGGTCCCCATGATGAAATTGCGTCTTGCTGCTCCTAAGCATCTCATTGATCTCGGCCGCCTTACGGATTTGAAATACATCCGGGAATCGGATGGGCGGATCGAGATTGGCGCTCTCACCACGCATTTTCAGATTCAGTCTTCGAGTCTCTTGAAGGAGAAATGCCCTCTATTGCCGGAGACAGCGCGCGAGATTGGCGACGTGCAAGTGCGAAACAAAGGCACCATCGGAGGAAGCCTGGCTCACTCTGACCCCGCTGCCGATTGGCCCGCCGCCATTCTGGCGCTGGCGGGCGAAATCCAGGCGCGAAATGTCAGCAGCTCAAGATGGATACCGGCCAGTGAATTCTTTGTCGATCTCTTGACCACAGCGCTTGGCGGCGACGAAGTCCTGACGGCCATTCGAGTGCCTGTCGCCCCACCTCGCAGCGGACACGCCTACCTGAAGCTTCATCACCCTGCTTCCGGCTATGCGATGGTGGGTGTGGCGGCGCAGGTGCTCCTGAATGAAGCGAGACATATTGAATCAGCCAGCGTAGGCGTTACCGGCGTCGGCCCGAAGGCTTATCGTGCTACGGCTGTGGAAGAGGCCCTGCGCGGAAAAGCCCCCAGCCGGCAGAATCTGGAAGCTGCCGCTGCCCATGCGGCTGAGGGCATCGACGTGAACAGTGATCTTTACGCTTCTGCTGAATATCGAAGCCACCTGGCTCAGGTCTACACCCGTCGCGCGCTCGAAAAAGCCCTGGAACGCGCCCATGGGAAATGATCGGCTATCGCAAGCGCCCTGCAGGAACATATTAAAAGGAACCGTGAAATTCGAAGGCTCTCACACCATTCCCGTGCCGAGAGAAATCGCCTGGCGTGAACTTATGAACCCGCAAACGCTCGCTCGGGCTCTGCCCGGTTGCGAAAAATTTGAGGCCAACCCCGCAGGCGGGTTTGATGTGGTGTTAAAGATCGGCATCGCATCTCTCAAGGGCGTCTATCAGGGCCACGTCGAGATTCAAGAACCGAACCCGCCCCAGAGTTATCGCATGAAAGTGGAAGGCAAAGGGACCGGAGGGTTTCTGAAAGGCGAAGGCGTCCTCTCGCTGATGGAATCCGCCGGGAACACCACAATCAATTACTCCGGCGACGCACAGGTGGGCGGGCCGATTGCGGGTATCGGCCAGAGGCTTGTGCAGGCAGCCGCCCGGCAGATCATTCAACAATTCTTCCAGTCTCTCGCCAATGTCATCCAGGGTTCCAGGTAGAAACGCTGAAAAGCAACAAAGCGTGGAGGGCCACTCCGGGGTCCGCTCTTATTTCCAGCACTCAGCAATAAAGGGTCGCGGTTCAGAACAGCATCATTCTGAGCACGGCCAGCCAGCGTGATTTGCGGCGGACGAAAACAAACATGTGTTGCCCGGATTCCTGATGAGTTTTGCCATTCTGTTCGTAGGTCATAGCCCAATCGTACGATGCGGCTGCCGCACCGCTCCAGGAGTGTATGGAATAGTTCGATTCTGAATAATCCATAATACTCGATTGCTTCATGAATTCGACATAGCTCTGAACGAGAGCTTCGCGGCCGCGACCCAATTCCTTTAAGCCCGGCCCCTTCATCACGATGTTGTCGTCAAAGAATCGGGATAGGTCTTCAAAGCGTTGATCTCTCCAGGCCCGGTTGAGGTTATCGAGTGTTTGCTGAATCTCATCCGTTTCCATGTTCCCTCCGCAGGTCGTGGTGTGGCAGTATCAACAAAGGGTTCTCGTTCGTCTCTCTACGGCCTGCGCTAGCATACACCGAATCATCTCCTCAGACACCTGCCATTCTGAGGAATCGAAGGCGGCGGCAGGTCTAAAACCAGGGGAGAGCAGGCTGGCAATTCCTTGACAAGTTTTCTCACGATCCTCAACAATGGCTCTTTGTCTGTTCCAAGATCGTTGAAGTAAAGCGCGATGACTTTGACATGCTGAAATTGAAAAGCGCAGGGATCAGGCATTCCGCTGCGCTGAGTGGAGAAGCTTACTGAATGCGCTGGACACAGGCCTTCATACCCACAATGCGTGAAGCGCCGGCTGACGCCGAAGCGCCCAGCCATCAATTACTGTTGCGAGCGGGCTACATCCGCCAGGTTGCGGCGGGCCTCTACGCTCATCTCTTCCTTGCCCGAAAATCTTTACTCAAGATTTCGCAGATTATCCGCGAAGAGATGAATCGCATCGGCGCGCAGGAGTTCTATTTGCCGGCGCTCAATCCGGCGGAGCTTTGGAAGGAGACCGGCCGCTGGGACCAGGTGGACGTCATCTTCAAATTCAAGGACCGCAATGCGCACGATTTATGCCTGGGTATTACGCACGAAGAGGAGATGACCAACATCGCGCGCCAGGAACTGCATTCCTACAAACAGCTTCCCCAAATCTGGTATCAGATTCAGGAAAAGTTTCGTGACGAGCCGCGGCCCAAATCCGGCTTGCTTCGCCTTCGCCAGTTCCTGATGAAAGACTCGTATTCTTTCGATCTGGACGAAGCCGGGCTGGATGTGAGTTATCAGAAACATTACGATGCTTACTGTCGTATCTTTGACCGCTGTGGATTGAAATACCAGGTGGCCGAAGCCTACTCCGGCATGATGGGCGGTTCCTATTCTCACGAATTCATGGCGCCGACGGACGCCGGTGAGGACTTGATCGCCGTTTCAGATTGCGGATACGCCGCCAATCTGGAAAAAGCGCAATCCAAGGCCCCTCCAGTCGAAGACCCGCCCGGGGAGGGCGCGCCTGAGGCTTTTCCGACGCCCAGTCAGAAGACCATCGAGCAGCTTGTCGCCTTCACCGGCGAGAGTCCGGCGCGGATGATCAAGACGCTGGATTACATGGTGGAGAGCAAGCCCGTCGTGATCTTACTGCGTGGAGATCACACCCTGAGCGAGACCAAGCTGGCCATGGCTCTCGGCACCGGCGTTTTTCGCCCTGCGACTCCCGAAGAAGCTTTTGCGCTGCACCATGCCCATCTTGGCTCTCTCGGTCCTGTAAATCTCCGAGGAGTGAGAATTCTGGCCGACAGCGCCCTTGCCGGACGGCGCGACATGATGACCGGCGCCAATCAGGATGACACTCACCTCCGCCACGTGACGCCTGGGCGAGACTTTGAAGCGGAATACCACGACGTGCGCGTGGTCGCGGAAGGCGACCTCTGCATGCGCTGCGGCAAGCCCCTGCGTGTGGTCAAAACGATGGAGCTGGGGCATGTCTTCAAGCTGGGCAGAAAGTACTCAGAGGCCATGGGAGCCAGGGTGCTCGATGAAACCGGGAAGGAAGTGACGCTGGTGATGGGCTCTTACGGCATCGGCCTGGAGCGCATCTTAAGCGCCGCAGCGGAGCAGAACCATGATCAGGACGGCCTTTTCCTTCCCCGCCCGATCGCGCCTTTTGAAGCGATTATCACCGCCGCCAACATGGATGACGCTGCGGTGCGCGAGGCGGGGGAAAAAATTTATCGTGAAGCTCAAACACAGGCCGTGGACGCGCTTTTCGATGATCGCCCGGAGCGCCCAGGCGTTAAATTCAAGGACGCTGACTTGATTGGAGCGCCTTACCGCGTCACCGTAGGCAAAAAGAGACTCGAACAGGGCATGGTTGAGATTTTTCAACGCTCCACCCGGCAAGCGCGCCCGGTGAGACTTGAGCACGCGGTGGGCGCCCTGAAGGAAGAACTTGACCGAGGCTGTTGAGGGACGTAAGAATCTGTGTGAAAACTGCTCTTGTCGCGGCGATGCCCCTCCGCTCAGGGCAGGCTCTCACCGCCGACCATGGCTTTCAACTACTCGGGCGTGCGGGACATCGCTGCGACAGCGTATCTTTGAGCCTTTTCACACAGACTTGGAAGGCGCAGATGCTCCGGGAACAACAGCGAAAGGTAAATCACGAATGAAAAACAGGCCAGAATTTCAGAGATTTTGGTTAAATTTACCGAAAATCGCGGATAACAGTTAAAATGAAGGTGGAGGGAATGATGGTGAGATTTATGCGGATCGCAGTCTTCCTGAAGTAATTCGAGGACGGGCCGTATCCGCGCCTTTTCCTGATTCCGAGAATAGCCCGAAAAGCTTTCGGTCGATCAATCGTGGCTCAAAGCAAGAATCAACCTCGCCGGTCTCGACGACCTTTCATCTCGCGCGCCCTCCGCGACTCGTTTCGTCATTTACTAAGGAAGAGAAAAAAGGAACTCCTGGCGGCAGCTATCGCAATTGTTGTTCTCTGCGGCGGCATCTTCCTGCATTATTACGTTCGGTTCTCGCGGCTGGTGGATGCGCGGCTCAGCGGCCAGATCTTTCAGCACGCTTCGATCATCTTTTCCGCCCCCACCCCCATCTTCCCGGGCGAAGCCATCACCCCTCAACAGATTGAAGACCGTCTCCGCAAAGCTCTCTACTCCCAGGGCGGGAAAAGGGACGCAGGAGTCGGGACCTTCCGGTTGGATGGCAACCAACTCTTCATTTACCCCGGACCCGCCTCATTTTTCGAGGACGGAACGGATCATGAAGGCAGCGCCGTCGTTGCCTTTCGTGACGGGCGGATTGATTCCATCACCGACCTCGATCAGAAGGCCGCTCTAGAGCACTATGACCTGGAGCCTGAGGTTATCACCACGCTGTTCGACCAGAGTCGCAGCAAGCGAATGCTGGTGGGCTATCGTGATTGCCCTCCGGCCCTGATCAATGCGGTTCTGGCCGCGGAGGATCGGCGCTTTTTCTCCCATCCCGGCGTCAATCTGTTGCGGCTTGTCGCCGCCGCCTGGAGAGATTTGCGGGCAGACCAGAGACTGCAAGGCGGCAGCACGCTGACCATGCAACTGGCGCGCAATTTCTTCCTCACGCCACGCCGCACGATCAAGAGAAAACTCGAAGAAATGTTTCTGGCCATGCTCATTGAGCAGCGCTTGAGCAAGGAAGAAATCTTCACGCTCTATGCCAATCAGGTCTATATGGGGCAACGAGGCAGTTTTTCGGTTTATGGTTTCGGAGAGGCTGCGGACACCTATTTCAACAAGAACGTCAGAAATTTAACCCTGCCCGAGGCCGCGCTTCTCGCAGGCATGATTCGCGGCCCGAATCTCTACTCTCCTTACCGTTATCCGCAGAGGGCGCTTGCCCGGCGCAACTGGGTGATCGAGGAGATGGCGCGGGATCACTTCATCACTTCGGATGCCGCCCAAAAGGCGATGGCCGCGCCGCTCGGAGTGACTCCACGCAATGGCGGCGGCACGATGGCGCCCTATTTTGTGGATATGGTCAAGGACCAACTCCTCTCCCACTTTTCCGAGCAGGACCTGAATTCACAAAACTATCGCGTTTATACGACTCTCGATCCCGAGCTCCAGGCCGCGGCCACCGACGCCGTCCATGCCGGCATCGCCGAGGTGGACAAACGAATCCACGCGCGAAAGCGCAAAAACTCACCGCCGATTAGTCCCAACGAGCCCCAGGTGGCTCTGGTAGCCCTCGATCCTCATACCGGCGAGGTCAGGGCCCTGGTGGGTGGCCGGAATTACGGGGCGAGTCAGCTTGACCATGCGTTTGCGTTGCGGCAGCCAGGCTCCTCGTTCAAACCCTTTGTCTATGCCGCCGCGCTCAGCTCCGCAGTGGATGGTTCCCAGCCCCTTATCACGCCCGCCACGGTGCTTCCCGATCAAGCCACCACGGCCTTTCAATTTAACGGGCAAACTTACGAACCCAAAAATTATGAAGACGAATACTACGGAAACGTCACGGTGCGGGAGGCGCTGGCCCTGTCGCTAAATGTCGCCACGGTCCATCTCGCCCAGATGATCGGCTACGACAAGGTGCGCAATTTGGCGATCGCCGCCGGGCTGGATAACGGCATCCAGGCGACGCCGGCGATCGCACTAGGAGCCTACGTCGCCACGCCGCTCCAGGTTGCCGGAGCCTATACCATCTTTGCGAATGGCGGCGTTTATGAAAAGCCGCGCTGCATTCTTGCCGTCAAGGATTCGTCCGGACAAACGCTTTGGCAAAGCCCCGCGGTTTCGCGCCAGGTGCTTGACCCGCGCATCAGTTACTTGATGGTGAGCCTGATGGAGAGCGTGGTTGATCACGGGACCGGCGAAGGGGTCCGGGCCCGCGGTTTCACGGCTCCTGCCGCCGGCAAGACCGGGACTTCTCATGACGGATGGTTCGCTGGCTTTACGTCGAATCTGCTGGCCGTCGTCTGGGTAGGTTACGATGACAACAGGAACCTTGGCCTCTCCGGCGCCAGTTCCGCCTTGCCTGTCTGGGCAGATTTCATGAAAGACGCCATCAAAGTGCCGGCTTACCAGAAAGTCCAGCCGTTCACGCCGCCTCTAGGCGTGATTGTTGCGCCGATTGACAGCCAAACTCAGTTGCTCACCGCGAATAATCCTCTTGCGGTAACTCAGGATGTTTTCGTGGACGGAACGCAGCCTGTCTCCACAAATCCAGCCTCGGGCCTGGCCAGCTGGATCAAGAAATTGCTCCCCTTCGGGCACGCGAACAAGAATGCAGCGCCCGGCGCGCAAACCTCTGCTCCGGGCGGGTCTTCCTCGGCGACAACGGCACAAAACCCTGGCTCATCCTCAGAATCCGGCGTCAACCCTGCTGCCGGAGACTCACCACAAACGACGACAGCTTCCCCTCCGCCGCCAAAAAAATCAGACAGTGTCATTAAGAAAATTTTTTCAGTCTTCAAGCATCACAAATCGAAAAGTCAGCCGCCGCCCCCTCAGCCTCAAAACTGACACGGACCGCCCCGCCGGGCTTTTCCGAGTCGCTGCCAGCTCGGTGCTATAATGCATCGAAGGTCAGGCCGTATGAAAAAAACTGTAAGCCTGCTGTTTCTGCTGCTCTCGGCATGCGCGTTAAGCGCTGCGCCTCCCACCCGGACGATCATTGTCTTTCCATTTGAGAACCGAAGCTCGAACTCAGACCTGGGTTGGATGTCTGAAGCCTTTGCGGAGGTGCTCTCCTGGCGGCTTGCGGGCTCGCATCGTTTCGTGCTGGAACGCCAGGAAGTCAACACCGCTTACCGGCAATTGGGCGCGCCGCCGGATGCAACACTCACGCTCGCCAGCGAGTATAAGATCGCCCAGACGCTGGGCGTGGATTGGGCTGTGGTCGGAAGCTTCCGAGTCACCGGACAGGCGCTTCAGGCTCAGGCTCAGTGGCTGGACTTGCATGACCTCAAGCTCTATCCCGCTATCCAGGAATCTGGCGCCCTCTCCGACATGATCAAGATTCAAACGCGCCTCGCCTGGCGGCTGCTGGCAACCCACAGCCAGGATTTCACGGTAGGAACCGAAGAGGATTTCGCCCGCCGTTTTCCGCCACTCCGCCTGGACGCACTGGAAAACTATACCCGCGGCCTGCTGGCAAGCGACGGCAAGACCAAGGTTCAGTTTCTCACCGCCGCGGATCGACTCAGCCCCAACGATCACCGCGCTGCGCTGGCGCTGGGCCAGTATTACTTTAAACAAAAGGATTATGCCAATTCCGTTCGGTGGCTTTCAAAGTTAAACGCTCAGGACTCGGAGTACCACACCGCCCTCTTTTTGAGTGGGATTGATGATTTCTTTCTCGGTCATGATAAGGAAGCTGAAAACGATTTCAGAACGCTCTCTCAGCAGATCCCCCTGAATGAAGTCTGGAACAATTTAGGGGTGCTGGAAGCGCGCCGGGCAGATTACCAGGACGCCCTTGCCAGCTTTAAACGAGCATACCAGGGCGATGAAACCGATGCGGACTACGCCTTCAATCTGGGGGCTTGTTACTGCTATCTGAAGCAGTACAGTCAGGCCGCCCATTATCTTGAGCAAGCTTTGGCTCAGCATCAGGATGATCTGGGAGTGCGCACGCTGCTGGCCTACGCCCTGCAACAGATGGGCAACCAGACAGAAAGCCAGGCTCAACTGCAATGGGTCGCCGAACATGATGGCAAAGCCATGGCTGACCTGAACGCCAGCATTTTGCCGCAGCCGCGCCTGAAGAAAACGTTCAACGGCGCTGCCTTCCGCTTGCTGGCCGTGGCCGTCAGCAACTCGCTGGAAAAGGAGCTTGCCCATCAGCCGCCCCAGGAACATGGACACTTCCACTTGGCTCGCGGAGAGGAATTCATCAAAGAAGGACGTTTCCCGGAAGCCATCCGCGAGCTTACGGAGGCTGACTCCCTTCTGCCCGACAACAGCGAGGTCTGCCTGTTTTTGGGCCAGGCTTATGAGTTGTACGGAGAGCATCAAAAAGCGCTTGATGAATTTAACCGGGCCATCGCGCTCAACAACAATGCCATTACCCATCTTTGGCTGGCGCATGCTTATCTTTCTCTTCACCAGCCCTCTGAGGCCTTAAGTCAGAGCCAGATGGCGCTGAGTATGGACCCAGGAAATCGGGATGCTGAAGGTTTGATTGACTCCATCGAGCGCGAGATGAAGAAGTCTTCCAAAAACCCTTGAGGCGGCATTGTCTGACCTTTCAATTCGTCATCATTCTGGCGGCGGCCTTGGGCGGCAGCCGGCCTGCGGAGAGCGCTGCGCCAAACTCTCCGATAGTCGTGCAGATCAACCTGAATGGTATCATTCAGCCGATCAGCGCTGAATATGTTGAGCGCGGCATTGCTTATGCCAACCGTATTCACGCCCAGGCTATTCTGCTGGCCTTAAGCACCCCGGGAGGGTTAGGGACGTCCATGCGGGGAATCATTAAAGCCATTGTCAGTTCCGAGGTCCCCGTGATTACCTATGTGGCGCCCAGCGGAAGCCGGGCGGCCTCCGCGGGATTCTTTGTGCTTCTCTCAGGCGATATTGCCGTCATGGCTCCGGGCACAAATACGGGAGCAGCCCATCCTGTCCTGCTGAGCGGCGCAGATGTGGGCAAGACTGAAGCTGCGAAAATCGAAAATGATGCCGCCGCCTATATCCGCAGCATCGCCCAGCAGCGAGGGCGCAATGCCAAGCTGGCCGAAGAGGGCGTGCGCCAGAGCAAGTCTTATACCGACCAGGAGGCGCTTCAGGGCCACCTGATCGATGCAATCGCGCAAAGCCCCCAGGACATTTTCAGGCAATTTAACGGTAAATCCATCAAGCGCTTCAACGGCAGCACGACAACTCTCGATCTCGCTAACGCTCACATCGATGTGTATGCCATGAGCTCGCGCGAGCACTTCCTTTCTCAACTTGCCGATCCTAATATAGCCTTTGTACTGGGCGTCATTGGCGCTATCCTGCTCTATTTTGAATTCACTCATCCAGGCATGGTGCTTCCGGGTATCGCCGGGGCTATCCTGGTTGTGCTGGCCCTGCTCGGTTTTCAACTGTTGCCAATTAATTATGTGGGCGTGATTCTCATCGTGCTGGCCCTGGCGCTATTTGCCCTGGAAGCTCACGTCTCATCCCACGGCCTGTTGGCTGCTGGAGGCATTGCCGCCATGCTCTTTGGCTCGCTTATTTTGATCAAGACGCCCTGGCCGGGCGCACACATCCGCCTGACCACTTCGCTGAGCGTTACTTTGCCGCTGGCTATTATTGTGGTTCTGCTGGTGGGGGCAGCCCTGAAGGCTACGCGACAGAAGGCTATCACGGGCGCCGAGGGCATGTTGAATGCGATTGGGATTGCGCGCACCGACCTTGCCCCAGAAGGCAAAATCCTGGTGCATGGAGAACTCTGGGATGCGCGCGCTGTCGGAAGAATTCTGGCCGGAGACCCGGTGAAGGTGTGCGCAGTGGAGGGTTTGAAACTGGTCGTCGAGCCGGCTAAAGAAGCAAAATCCTGAACATTGAGCCGCGAGGATTACGCGGCACAATCGCTGGCTGTTATTCTATGTGGAACCCGGCTTTATATTCGTCATCATGTCGCTCGGCAACAAGCGACGTGATATTCCTGGACAAGGAGCGCCCATGGGAAACGGATTGATTGTGATCGTGATTATCATCATCTTGTGGGTTTTTGCCTGCTTGAATGTCATGCGGGAATATGAGCGTGCGGTGGTCTTCAGGTTGGGCCGAATCCAGACTCCCGATAAGGGGCCGGGGCTTATCTTCATCCTCTGGCCGATTGATAAAATTGTGCGCATTTCTCTGCGCGTGGTCGCCTGGGATGTGCCGCCTCAGGACGTGATCACCCGCGACAACGTGTCGCTCAAAGTCAACGCTGTGGTCTACTTCCGTGTCATCAGCGCCCAGAAAGCGGTGCTGGAACTTGAAAATTACCGCTACGCGATCGAACAGCTTGCGCAAACCACGCTGCGTTCCGTGCTGGGAGAAGTCGAACTGGACGACTTGCTCTCGCAGCGCGAAAAGCTCAATCTGCGCCTTCAGACGATTCTGGACGAACATACCGAACCATGGGGCGTGAAGGTGGCCAAGGTGGAAGTAAAGCAAGTGGACCTGCCACAGGAAATGCAGCGCGCGATCGCCCGCCAGGCGGAAGCGGAACGCGAGCGTCGGGCCAAGATCATCAATGCGGATGGCGAATATCAGGCCGCCGAAAAATTGAAGGCTGCTGCTGTTTTGATGCAAGAAGAGCCGGTCGCCATCACCTTGCGTTATCTCCAAACGCTCACAGAGATTGGCGTCGAAAAGAACACCACGATCCTTTTCCCGCTGCCGATCGATTTACTGACCGGACTCATCAATAAGTCCGGCAAGATTGTTGGCGCTAACGGACAACCGAAGCCTGTAACCACTGGTTCCAGTCCTCAGCCCGTGAGCGAGAAGGCAGGTTGAGAATAGGACCACCATGAGTCCGTCAGAATAATTTTGATTTCTTGACCGTCGCGTTAAATCTGACGCTTTGCAAAGAGACAACCATCTATGGCATCCAAATCTGACCCATCGGGCGCTTCGCGAGGTCTCTCGGTGCGCCAATTGACTTTGATTTTCTTCGGCGGAGTAGGAGTCTGTGCCGTGTTTTTTGCTCTCGGCTTCCTCGTGGGAAGCAACGGGCGAACTTCCAGTTCTTCGGCGCCGCAAGTGGAACGCGTTTCTCCTCCCAGCGAAATTCCGCCCACCGTCAATCAGCCGCTCGAAAGCTCTGATTCAAGCGGCGGCTCATCCAACTCGCAATCGCCCACAGTAGTCGAGCAGGATTTGAATCCCACAAACGCGGCTTCACTCTCATCGTCTCCGCCGTCTTCGGCGCCCGCGAGAACTTCCACATCCATTCATTCATCTGCTTCAAACGCCACAGCACAGCAGATCAGCGAAGAGCCCACGAGGGGCAGGGTCATGATTCAAGTGGCTGCAACCCACACGGAGCAGGATGCGCAATCCCTGGTGAAAACTTTGGCAGCCCACGGATACCATGCCCGTCTGGTGACGCCCCAACAGGCGGGAGCGCGCGACAGTCTCTATCGAGTGCAGGTGGGACCGTTCGGGTCCCGGGAGGAAGCGATCCGGACGCTTCACAAACTGAGCCGCGAGGGCTTCAAGCCATTCATCAAGGAATGATGATCTCTTTTAAATTCCACCCCGTGCAGCTCCTCACTCGCAATCGACCCCGGGAGTTGACTAAGATCGCTTGACCGAACCTCACGACAAAATAAAAATCCCGTTCATGATGATGCGTCCTTCATCTCGCCTGGGCGCAAGCATCTTGAGCGGAATTTTTCTGGTGCTCGTATTTCCCCGCCCCGATGTTCCTCTGCTCGTCTGGATCGCTTGCGTTCCGCTCTTCCTTGCCTTGGTCAGCGAAACGCATCTGGGACGCGGCTTCCTTTGGGGACTCATCACCGGAATCGTCTTCTTAACGGGTAGTCTTTATTGGTTCGTTGGAGTCATGGAATCTTACGGCCATTTGACGCTGATCGAGGCGATGGCGGCCATGGTGTTATTCCTGGCGATGTTCAATCCCTTCTGGGCTGTCTTTGGGCTGATTGAAGTCTGGACGGCGCGACGCTCAGCGCGTCGGGCCTTGCTGCTGGCTCCGTTTCTGTGGGTGGCGTTGGAACTCGCTCGCACTTATTTGATCACAGGCTTTCCGTGGAACTTGCTGGGTTACGCCGTGCAGGCAAAAGGGCTGGAGCAAATCGCTTCGGTCACAGCCGTCTATGGCCTCTCCTTCATCGTCGCGGCCACGAGCGCGCTGCTCTGCGGGGTGGTCATCGAGCCTCATTCTCGCGCAAAACGGGCGGCGATCGCGTGGCTTGTGGTTCTGCTCGTGGGCGATATCTGGCTAGCTCCTTCGCATTTGCCAAAGCCAAATCACCTGGCGGTGCTCATCCAGCCTAATGTCCCGCTGGATGAAAGCGGCGTTGAGAAATGGGCTCCCTGGCGCAATCCCGAACCGCTTGAAGACCTCGTCAATCTCTCCATTCATGTTGTCTCTCAGCACGAGCAGGATACGGAAGGGCCTCCCCTCATTATCTGGCCGGAGAACTCGGCGCCTTTTTTCTTTCATCGCGACCCCATCTTTCGCGGCGCAGTGGAGACGATGGCCCGCGAGGCCCATGCTGATGTGGTGGTCAACACAATTACTTTTGTGAATTCCGACCCGATGATGCCGCAGAATACAGCTATGGTCCTGAACCCCTCGGGCAATGTGATTCTGGAGTATCATAAAATCCACCTCGTACCTATGGGAGAATACGTGCCTGGCTGGCTGCGATTCACTCGAATGAGTAAAGTGACTTCCGAAGTTGGAGACTTCATTCCCGGCTCGGAGTATGGCGGCGCTCAAACACCCAATGGCACGCTCGCGGTTTTCATTTGTTACGAGGCGATTTTCCCTCAACTCGTTCGGCGTCTAACGCCTCCCGGACCGGGCGTCCTGGTGAATATTTCGGATGACGCCTGGTATGGAACTTCCGCGGCGCGATTCCAGCATTTGAAGATGGCCCGCTTCCGCGCAATTGAAAACCATCGATATTTATTGCGCGCAACAAACGACGGGGTAACGGCTGTTATCGATCCCTACGGGCGGATCGCCGCTGAAGCGCCCCTCTATTGTCGGACGGCGCTTGCGGCGAGTTTTGGTTTTATCTCAGGCCAGACATTCTATAATCGATATGGAGATGTTTTTGCGTGGAGCTGTGTTGCGCTGACGATCATCATAGCGGTATGGAGCATTGGACGCCGCACCGCGCTGTGAAGGCAGCGCACCATCATTACTTATTCGCAATCCTCAATCGAGACTGCAAAGGAACAGACAACTGCCATCCTGTTTAACAACACCCGATGGCGAGCGCAGCATTTTGCAACCCTCATAAGGAGACATCATGATTGAAGAACTGGAAAGAGAATATCAGCCTATCCGGCAGCGCGCCGAAGACTTGCGAGGTTATCTTTGACGCGCCCCGCGTACGCCGGGAACTCGCGGCGATTGAAAAGCAAATGACAGAGCAGGATTTCTGGCAGAATCCCGAGGCGCAGCAGAAAATCCTGCCCAACCGCCGGCGCCTGGAAGAAACGCTGGAAACAGACCGCAAACTGGAACAGCGTCTCGCCGACCTCGACGCTTATTTCGAGCTGGCGCGCGAAGGCGAAAGCGTCGGCAATGAGATCAGCCAGGAGTTGGCGGCCCTGCGCAACGAAGTCGATCGGCTTGAGACGGCCTCGCTGCTTTCAGGTGAAAACGATCGGCTCAACGCCATTGTGACGATTCACCCCGGCGCGGGCGGAACGGAATCGCAGGACTGGGCGGAAATGCTGCTGCGCATGTATCGCCGCTGGGCGGAAAGACACGGTTTTGAGTTTAACCTGATGGACTATCAGGCGGGTGAAGAAGCAGGCTTGAAATCCGCCACTTTTTCCGTGACGGGCGATTACGCTTACGGGCTGCTCACCTCGGAAATCGGCGTACATCGTCTGGTGCGAATCTCGCCATTCGATGCGGCCAAGCGGCGGCACACCTCCTTCGCCTCCGTGTTCGTGAGCCCGGAGATTGATGAGAATATCGAAATTGAGATCAAACCTGAAGACATCAAGGTTGAAACTTATCGGTCAACCGGAGCTGGGGGCCAGCACGTCAACACCACGGACTCGGCCGTGCGTATTATTCACCTTCCCACTGGCGTCATTGCCACCTGCCAGAACGAGCGCTCACAGCATCGCAACCGTGATATGGCCATGAAAATTCTCCGCTCAAAACTTTACGAGCTTGAGCTTGAGAAGCGGCGGGAGGAATCCAAAAAACTGGAAGAGATGAAGGGCGAGATCGCTTTTGGCAATCAGGTGCGTTCTTACGTGCTCCACCCTTATCGACTGGTGAAAGACCACCGCACAAAATTCGAGATGGGCGATGCGGATCGCATCCTTGATGGGGACATCGATCCCTTTATCAAGGCTTATCTTTTATCCCATCGCGCCGCGACCGCGAGGGCCTAACAAGTTTCGCTGCACGATCGCAGAACGCTCACGACCTTGCGCATCGGCCGCTTTGTTCAATAAGCTTGGCGACAAGGCTTGTCCATCCTGTCTGATGACTCGCGCCGAGCCCCTGTCCTGTGTCGCCATGAAAATACTCATAGAAGAGTAACCAGTCACGCCAGAAGGGATCTTTCTGAAACTTCTCACCGCGACCATAAACCGGACGGAAGCCATCTGATCCTCGCAAGAAGATGCTGATCAGCCGGCGCGAGAGCTGCATGCTGACCTCCCACAGGTCGGCGCTTCTCCCGGAACCTGTGGGGAACTCCACCTTGAGCGAATCGCGATAATACCAATGGAATTTCTGCAACGACTCGATCATGAGGAAATTCACCGGAAACCACACCGGCCCGCGCCAATTGGAGTTGCCTCCGAACATCCCCGTCGTGGATTCAGCGGGATCGTAGCTGACACGATGCTCGTAACTATCCAGTTGAAGGACGTAGGGATGAGCCTGATGGTATTTTGAAAGCGCCCGGATGCCATAAGATGAAAGGAATTCCGACTCATCCAGGACATAGCGCAACACTCGCTCCAGACGCTTGCGGTTTACCAGAGAAAGCAGCCTGCGCGGCCCTTTTTCAGTTTTCATGCTGTCGTCCACATGTTGCGCCATGAGCGGCTTGTGGTCCAGAAACCATTGCATGCGGCGTTTGAAGCCCGGCAACCGGTCCACATCTTCCGGCTCGATCGTCATCACTCCGAAAAGCGGAATCAGTCCCACCATCGAGCGCACTTTAAGCGGACAACTGGCGGAATTGGGAAGATGCAGCACATCGTAATAGAAGCCGTCATGCTCATCCCAGAGCGGAATGCCCTCGCCGCCCAAGTCGTTCATTGCATGAGCGATCAAGACAAAGTGCTCGAAGAATTTGCTGGCCACGTCCTCGTAAACGGGGTCAATCGAAGCCAGTTCCATGGCAATATCGAGCATGTTCAGGCAGAACATCCCCATCCAACTGGTTCCATCTGACTGTTCGATGTGTCCGCCCATCGGCAGCTTCGCAGAACGGTCAAAGACGCCGATGTTATCAAGCCCCAGAAATCCCCCTTCAAAAACATTCATGCCTTCCGGGTCTTTGCGATTCACCCACCAGGTGAAGTTCAAGAGAAGCTTGTGAAAGACTCTTTCCAGAAAGGCAAAATCGGCCTTGCCGCGAATACGCTGCTCGATCTTATAAACTCGCCAGGCAGCCCAGGCATGCACGGGGGGATTCACATCACTGAAAGCCCACTCGTAGGCAGGCAGTTGGCCGCTGGGATGCATGTACCACTCGCGAAGGAACAGAATGAGTAGCTCCTTGGCATAATCCGGATCAATCAGTGCCAACGTGATGCAATGGAACGCCAGATCCCAAGCGGCGTACCAGGGATACTCCCACTTATCCGGCATACTGATGACATCAGAATTGTAAAGGTGAGACCAGTTATGATTTCGTCCGCGTCGGCGCTCAGGCGGAGGCGGCGGCATAGCGGGATCGCCCTCCAACCACGTTCGCACATCGTATTGATAGAACTGTTTGTTCCAGAGCAGCCCCGCAAAAGCTTGCCGCTGGATGCTTCGGCAATCTGGTGTAACGTTCTTGGGCAGCCGCAACGAGTAAAACTCATCCGCCTCGGCAATTCGCTGCTGGAACATTGACTCAAATCCATTGCCCAACATGCCTGCCGAAGGCGCCTGGTTTGTGAAGCGCATTCGGAGAGCAATGCTCCCGCCGGGCTGAACCAGCAGATTATAATCCGCCGCAGCTTTGGTGCCCTCCTGAGCTGGATTCACTGCCTTTAAGTCCCTGTGAACAACGTATTCGTGAAAGGCGTCTTTGACGTAAGGGTTATGATTCTCCGATTCATAGAGCCGCTTAAAGTTGGTCTCGTTCTCCGTGAAAAGCAGAGGAGGCGATCCCTCAAACACCAGCCATCGTTTGCCGTAATAACCATGATCCACTTCGAGCACGGCCATGCCATCCAGGGACTCTCCCGCAGATATTCGGGGTTTCCGGTCGTCCCATCCCCATGACCAGGTGTTGCGAAACCACAAGGTAGGCAACAGACGAAGGTGAGCCGCTTCCGGACCGCGATTGAAGACGGTGATGCGGATCAGGATATCCTCAAACGTCGCTTTGGCGTATTCGATGAAAACGTCAAAGTAGCGGTTCCCATCAAAGATGCCGGTATCCATCAACTCAAATTCCGGGTCCAGCTTGGTGCGGCGCATGTTCTCTTCCCGCAATCGGGCATACGGGAATTCGGCTTGAGGATATTTATAAAGATATTTCATGTAAGAGTGGGTCGGAGTGGAATCCAGGTAAAAGTAATACTCCTTAACGTCTTCGCCATGATTACCTTCATGGCCGCTCAGGCCAAAGAGCCGTTCTTTCAGAATAGGATCGCGCCCGTTCCAAAACGCCGGCGCAAAGCAGATGAACTGATGCCGGTCGCAAATGCCTCCGATTCCATCCTCTCCCCAGCGATAAGCCCGTGAGCGCGCAGTATCATGGGGGAAATAGTCCCAGGCGTCTCCGTTGGCGCTATAGTCCTCTCGGACAGTGGACCACTGTCTTTCGCTCAAATAAGGCCCCCAGCGCTTCCAATGCACCCGGCGCTGGCGGGCTTCTTCCAGACGTCTCTCTTCTTCAGTCATTCACCGGCTCCTTTAAACGCCTCATGATCCGTGGCGAGGCGGACCAAAAGCAGCATGTTACTCGAGGCTGTCGGATTACGCCACCCGGAAACGGACGGACTTTGGTTATAATCAAGAACTGGCTTGCGAACAGACGATTGCAACCGATATTCCTGGCCAAATTTCGATTGAGGAGCTTTCACCCATGAGCGATCCCGACACTTCACATCCGCCATTGCGCAGCCGCGAGTGGTTTGGACCCAACGATCTTCGCGCTATGACCGCGCGCGCCTATCTGCGTGCGGAAGGTCTCACCGGCAGTTTTTTCGACGGGCGCCCCGTGGTTGGCATTTGCAATTCATGGAGCGAACTCACCACCTGCAATGCTCACTTGCGTCAAGTGGCGGAAGCTGTAAAGCGCGGCGTTCTGGCTGCGGGCGGACTTCCGTTGGAATTCCCCACCATCTCCCTGGGCGAAACGCTGATGAAGCCGACCACCATGCTTTATCGCAACCTGATGGCGATGGACGTGGAGGAATGCATCCGGGCTTACCCACTTGACGCCGTGGTGTTGCTCTGCGGTTGCGACAAGACCACGCCCGCGCAAATCATGGGCGCGGCAAGCGCCGACGTGCCCGCCATCGTCGTTCCAGGCGGGCCGATGCTGCGCGGCATGTGGAAAGGCAAGCCGATTGGCTCCGGGACAGACACCCGCCGTTTCTGGAATGGGAAAAGAGCGGGCGAGATTACGGATGAAGAGTGGTGTGAGATTGAGCGCTGCATCTCGCGCAGCGCGGGCCACTGCATGGTGATGGGCACAGCCTCCACCATGACCAGCATGGCCGAAGCGCTGGGGATGACCCTGCCCGGCGCGGCCAACATTCCGGCGGCGGATTCAAGGCGTTACGCCATCGCCGAGGAAAGCGGTCGACGCGCGGTTGAGATGGCCCGCGAAGGCTTGCGCCCTTCGCAGGTTCTCACCCTCGAAGCGTTCGAGAACGCTATCCGCGCCGATATGGCCATCGGCGGTTCAACCAACGCCATCATCCATCTTGTCGCCATTGCTGGCCGTGTCGGCATCCCGTTGCCGCTCGAAATGTTTGATGAAATCTCGCGCACAACGCCTTTCATTACCAACATCAAGCCTTCCGGCGCTTATCTAATGGAAGACATGTACTACGCCGGCGGCTTGCCTGCCGTCCTGAAAGAGTTAAGCCCTCTGCTGCGCCTTAATGCGCTGACCGTGACCGGAAAAACCATGGGCGAGAACATTGCGCAAGCCGAATGCTTCAATCGAGAGATCATTAAACCACTCAGTCAACCTCTTTACCCGGAAGGCGGCACGGTGATTCTGAAAGGAAACCTCGCCCCTCACGGAGCAGTGATCAAACAGACGGCAGCTTCGCCGCACCTTCAAAAACACAAGGGCCGCGCCGTTGTCTTCGAGAACTACGAAGATATGATGGCGCGCGTGGACGATCCCAAGCTCAGTGTAGATGAAAACTGTGTTCTGGTCCTGAAGAGCGCAGGCCCCAAGGGAGCGCCGGGCATGCCCGAATGGGGCGATATGCCGATTCCGGAAAAACTGTTGAAAGCCGGCATCTCGGACATGGTGCGCATCAGCGACGCGCGAATGAGCGGCACAGCTTACGGAACGGTTGTGCTGCACGTCTCGCCGGAATCAGCCGATGGCGGCCCTCTCGCGCTGGTGCAGGAGGGCGATACGATCGAGTTAGACGTTCACGGTCGCCGCCTGGAACTGCTGGTTCCCGAGGCTGAACTCAAAAAACGCCGGACGGCATGGACTCCCCCTGAACCTCATTATCAGCGCGGCTATGGAAGGATGTTCCTGGAACATATTCTCCAGGCGCACGAAGGTTGCGACTTCGATTACCTCCGAAAAGTATAATCGCAAGCCACCTCGGGGGCGACGAGCTATTTTTATAAAAACATAAACTAATCAATAATGAGTTACTCTTTGATGACGACTTACGTAAAAGCAGCTTGTGTGCTAAATTTTGAGTATCGTGAAGGGTATGAAGAAGTGTCCAGCGTGCGGTTCCTCCCGAAACACAAAGTCACCTAGCGGGCGACACCTGATCTGTATGGATTGCCAGCGCATCATTCTGCGCGAGGAAGTGGGGCGTGCTCGACGGCGGCAGGAGAGCATCCCTCCTCATCGGCCCCGTAAGGTTGAGTCTTCACCTGATTCGTAGGTCTGAGTTCGACTCTTTTCTTGGTTGAAAGGCAGCTATGTTTTTGTCTCTCGGCATGAGGAAAAAGTGTGCCCATTTTATGGCGGTTGCGGGCTGGCTTCTTCGTCATTTTGCTTTTACTACCGTAGCCCGGGAAAGCTCTTGCCGACGAGTTTACGCAATGAACTTTCAGACTTTGGCAGAACGTGCGGCCTGAGTGGCCATCTCTTTAGTGGCCCTCAGGCTCTTCACAGCATCATAGGTAGGCAGATACTCCATCGCCGCATAATGGCGATAGTTCAGTTGGGCGAGCTTCTTGAAGATGTTTCGATAATCAATCTCTCCAGTCCCCGGCTCGTGACGCCCGGGAACATCGGCAATGTGCACGAGACCTACAAGATCGATGTTCTTTTCCAGTTTTTCAATCAGATTCCCCTCGGCAATCTGCTCGTGATAGAAGTCATAAAGAAACTGCACCTGAGGGTGATTCACAGCCCTCATAATTTCAAAGCCTTCCGCAACGGAAGTGAGGTAGTAATGCGGATTCTCCTCCGGATCGATATTTTCCAATAACAGCCTTACGTTCTTCCCTTCCACCAATTCTGCCGCGCGTTTAAGCCCCTCAATGCAGCTTTCGTGCTGCGCTTCGCGATCCAAACCTGGCACGCGATTACCCGACATCACAATCAGCGCGGGGCATTCGAGCCTATCCAAGATGGGCAAGATGTTACGCAGGTCAGCCAAGAGCGCCTCGCGTTCTTCGGGATTCCCGATCCCATGCCGGAGGCCCGAGGTACAGTCAAAGTTGATGCCCAGCGCGCGCTTTCGACGATTCACATTGGCGTATTCAGCGTCAGACCAATTGTGAAACTCGCCGACCAGTTCCACATTGCGATACCCGGCCTCTGCAACCTTTTCCAGACGCTCCTCAAATGGTAGTTGTCGGAACACCGTCCAAAGCATAATCGAAAACTTAAAGGGAATGCCGGATCCCTGATCTTCCCGTTCAGGAACCGGCTCGGGCGAGCCCTGCACCCGAACTGCACCGCTGAACGCGGCGCTCCCCAGCGCCGCTCCGGCAAGCTTTCGCGCAAACGAACGTCGATTCATGGTCAACCTTCATGATGAGATTGAAATAAATGTCTGAAGCCGGTATCTTTGCATTAGAAGATTCCAAATTGCAACCCTTATTCATCCTGAATCTCGTAGGTTGATTGACTTCGGCTGCAAGGACAGCGCATACTTTCTAGCTTGGTTGTCAATAGCATTTCATCTCCAGAATGGAAATGAAGCAGCACCACCCAAGCCTATGCACACCACAAACCGCCCGATAGTTCAAATCTCTTTGGACCTCACTTCAATCGACGAAGCGTTAGACCATGCTCGAAAGGCCGTTCGCGCCGGCGTTGATTGGCTCGAAGCAGGAACGCCTCTGATTCTGGCCGAGGGCCTGCACGCCGTAAAGGCTTTGCGTCGCGAGTTCCCCAAGCATCCGATTGTGGCTGACCTCAAGACCATGGATGGCGGTTACCTGGAGGCCGAAATGATGGCCAAAGCCGGAGCCACGCACGTGGTGGTGATGGCTCGCGCTCACCCGGCGACGATCAAGACCGTGGTCAAGGCAGGCCACGACTATGGTGTGAAGGTGATGGGGGACGATCTGGGATGCGAAGATAAACCTGCCGCTGCGCGCCAGATGGAAGATCTGGGCGTTGATTTCATCGTCCATCATGTGGGATATGACGAGCGACGCGACCCGGAAGTAATCGCGGCTCACAAAGGGCGCGCCCCCAGCCCGCTCGATGAGCTTCGCGCGGTGGTCAAGGCCGTGACGATTCCTGTGCAAGCGGTCGGGGGCCTTTCCGTTGGGGAGGTCATCCAGTTGCCGCAATTTGGAGTCCACCACCTGGTGCTTGGAGCGCCGCTCACGGTGGACGCAGACGCTTTCAAGTCGCCGGCGCACGACCTGGAAGGTTTACTGCGCGAAATCATCGCCAAACTGCGCGATTCCGGTCAATCGTCCGCAGCGCCGTAGAGTAACGCAAGGAGATTGACCAAGCTGAAGGTCTGTCATCCTTAGCATAGAGATCATGAGCCTTCGATTCGTCCTAGCGGATGAAAATAGTGCTGTCATTCCCGCGAAAGCCGGAATCCACCCTAGACGCCACTTTCGCGGGGTTGACGAGGAAGGGATTCAGAAGTCACAAACCACGCCATAGATCGTCTCGGCAAACTCGCAAAGCATACCCGACAAGGAGAAAATCATTGCCCAACTCAACGATGCCCGCGCTTGTGCACTACGCCCTTGAAAAGGGAGCCGTGGAACTGCGTGAAGTCCCTCGCCCCGCTTCCCTCGCTGATGACGAAGTTCTGCTCCAAAGTCAGGCAGTTGGCGTCTGCGGCAGCGACGTGCATCAGTTTCATAACACTCAAAGCTGGCGTGTGAACGTCCCTGTTATTTTAGGACATGAATTTTGCGGCGTGGTGGCGGAGATTGGAAAAGGAGTGAAAGGTTTTAAGGAAGGCGACCGCGTCGCGGGCGAGACCGCGGCCCGCATCTGCGGGCATTGCGTTTACTGCCGCAGCGGCGAGTACAACATCTGCCCGGAGCGCCTCGGCTTTGGGTATGGAGTTGACGGCGCAATGGCGGCCTTCGTTAAGGTTCCTGCGCGTTGCCTGCATCATCTTCCTGATTCTGTCAGCTTCGAAAAGGCTGCATTGACCGAACCTTGCTGCGTGGCTTACAACGCGACTTGCGTCAAGACTCCCATTCGCCCCGGCGACTCCATCCTGGTTCTGGGTCCGGGACCGATTGGGTTGCTTTGCCTGGCGCTCGCCAAGCTCTCCGGCGCCGGATGGGTAGGCATCGTCGGTCTGAAGCAGGATCGCGAGCGCCTCAATCTCGCCAAAGCGCTTGGCGCAGACCGCACATTGGATGGAAGTTCGGAAGAGACGCTGGGCGTGATTCGGTCTTTGGGAGACGGCCTCGGAGTGGACGCGGTGATCGACGCCGCCGGACATTCCGCAACCCTGCAATTAGCGCTGGCAACCGTGCGCCCCAACGGACAGATTACCAAAGTGGGTTGGGGGCCGCAGCCATTGAATTTCTCGCTTGACGCACTGGTGCAAAAAGCGGCTCGCATCCAGGGAAGCTTCAGTCATAACTACATGATCTGGGAAAAGGTTATTGCGCTGCTTGCTTCCGGGCGCCTCGATCCCACGCCGCTTATTTCCCGCGTAGAGCCGCTAGTAAATTGGAGAACATGTTTTGAAGAGATGGCCGCAGGAAAAGACGTTAAAAGCGTTGTGAAGCCCGCCGTGGCTTCTTGAACACCTTTCAAGCAACCTATTGAGTCTTAATTTCCGCATAAGAGGAATGCCTTCATGAGCGAAAGTTCCCTTTCAGGTCAGGTGGCGGTTGTGACTGGATCAACGCAAGGCATTGGCGCAGGCATTGCAAAGAAATTAGCCGCTCACGGCGCGCGAATCACTCTTCATGGCCTCGAAAATGGCCCTGGCGAACAAGTGCTTAATGCGATCCGCGAAGCGGGCAGTGACGCCATTCTCATCAAAGGCAATCTTAAGGATGAAGTCCATTGCCGCAACCTGATTCAGCAAACCATCCAGCATTTTGGCCGAATCGACATTCTGGTGAACAACGCCGGCATCTATAATCGTTCCAACATCGAAAATACAACCGTCGAGCTCTGGGATGAGATTTTTGCTATCAACCTGCGGGCGCCGTTCATTCTGTGTCAGGAAGCTGTGAAGGATATGAAGGAGCGCCGCCAGGGTTGCATCATTAACATCGGCTCGGTCAATGCCTACATCGGCGAGCGCAAACTGCTGCCCTATTCCGCCTCCAAAGGCGGGCTTATGACATTCACCAAAAATCTGGCGAACTATCTCACCCGCTATCGCATCCGCGTTAACCAGATCAACCCAGGCTGGGTGCTCACAGAAGGCGAGCATTACACGGAATCGATTATCGAAGGCAAAGGCGAAGGTTGGCTGGAAGACGCGCTGAAGACGCGCCCCTTTGGCCGAATGTTGTATCCCGAGGATATTGCGCATGCCGCGTTGTTCCTGGCCACTGCCGAACTCGTCACAGGCGCCGTTCTTGATTACGAGCAGCTTCCTGTCGGCGCCTTGCCCGATCTCTGAGATTGACGGAAACCTACCCTCAGCTTATTCAGAAGGAGTTCGATGAAACTCGCCGCTTTTCCCAAATGCTACATGGATCAACTGGTGGTCGAACGCAGCATGACTGTGTTCGACTGGATCGAAATGGCATCCGATCTGCCCGTCGACGGCCTCGAGATGTACAGCGGTTTCCTGACCAGTTATGAGCCTTCCTACCTTGAGAAAGTACAGTCTGCAATTGAAAGCCGCGGTCTCGAAATGCCCATGCTTTGCTGCTCCCCGGACTTCACTTCCCCTGATCCCGCGCAGCGCCGGCAGGAAATAGAACGCCAGAAACAGATGATCGACGTTACTGCCGTGCTGGGTGGGCGTTTCTGTCGGGTTCTTTCCGGTCAGCGTCGCCCGGAAGTTTCAAGGGAGCAAGGCGTGCGATGGGTTGTCGAATGCATCCGTGAGCTGCTGGATTACGCCGCGCAAAAGAACGTGGTCCTGGCTATGGAAAACCATTACAAGGACAATTACTGGCAGCATCCGGAATTCGCGCAGAAAAGCGAGGTTTTTATCGAAATCCTGGAGCAGGTCAACTCGCCCTGGTTCGGCGCGCAGTTTGATCCTTCTAACACCATTCTGGCGGGCGAAGACCCCCTCGATCTGCTTCAAAAGATCAAACACCGTGTTGTGACGATGCATGCGAGCGACCGCCGCCTGAAGTCCGGGCACACACTGGAGGAGCTTCGCAGCGTGGAGGATTCCGTGGGCTATGCCGCCATTCTCACTCACGGCGTTATCGGCACAGGACTGAACGACTATCCGAAAATCTTTGCAATCCTGCGGGACGCAAGGTTCGACGGGTGGGTTTCAATCGAGGACGGGGTGAACGGTCTGGAGGAGATTCGCCAGTCTGCCGAATTTCTGCTGCCGTTTATTCGAAATACGTCACGATCAGCGCAAAACGTTTGAGTACGTGCAATGATAACGCTCGCGCGCGGATTGATGTCTCAGGAAGCCGCTAAAACTTCTTGCATCAGGTGGGCTTCGAGCAACCGCTTAAAAACCTGCATTTTCGCGGGTAGGTCTTCCACCGAATGCACGGCTGAACGCTTGATGTCTTCGAGTCCTGCCAGGAGATAAACAATAGAATTCAACTCGTCATCCAGCGGATAATCAATTCCCATCAACTGCGTGGGGTTGAACCGAATCTCCTCGACAAGCTCCTTCTCCAGCTTATCCGCCGTAATCAGCACCTGCCGCTGATTTTCAAGGAAATCGTGCAGGCGCGAGCCTTCCTCTTGTTGCTGGTTGTAATAAAACTCCTCAGCGCCGAGCCTTTGCAAATCCTGCGCGAGCTGCATCAAGCGTTCCTGCGCCATCATCCTCTCCTCATTACACCTAGATGGATGACGACGAAAGGGAAAAGGATGCAAAGAAAAGAGAGGTTGAAATCTGAGGGGAATGCGCGTTCTTTGATCCTGCCAAGAATGCGCTATGCCGCTTTTTGCCAGCGAGCCGGATGCGCGCCGGCAACCCGTTGAATCTTACCCTGTGTCTCGAGGCGATCCAGATGACCTTTGACCGGAAACATGGCCAAAGTCCATGATTCCCGGGGCCATTCGCCGACCGCATTGGCTACCGCGTCAATCAGCTCCTTCAACGTAAGACCCGGCCGCTGCCTTTCGAGGCTCAAAAGGATCACACGGTCAAGAAGCTCAACCGTATGGCGGGAATCCGCAATGAAATCGCGTATTTCTTCGCCCCGCATCACAGGCCAATGGCCTGAATAGAGAACGTCGATAGGCAAGCTTTCAAAGTAACGCAAAGTTGAAAGGTAGATATCAACATTGTAGTAAGTCACCGGTATTGCCAACTCGCCGGTTGCTTTAGGGCAACCGCGGCCGTGGATGGCATCACCCACAAAGGCAGCCCGGTGTTTGGCGTCATAGAACGCCAGATGCCCGCGTGAATGGCCCGGCACATGGAGCACTTCCAGCCTCCAGTCATCCTTTAAGCGAATGGTTTCTCCGCCGGAAAAAGTCAGGTCCATCTTCCGCGGCTTCCCGGCATCCGGGGGTGGAACTGGATCGAGGGCCACATCATTTTCCACCTTGAGGAAGTTATAGCGGCGCTCATAGAGGGCGGCAGGGTCTTCCACCAGGGTGCGATCAGCCTCGCCACACGCAAGCCATGTGCCCGGCGAGAGGCGTTTGATGGCGTCGTTGCCTCCCTGATGGTCAATATCGGCATGAGTAGTGATGGCGAGCGTCAATTGTTCGGGCTTGATCTTGAGCCGGTCAAGGTAAGGGAAGATGGCCTTTTCCGGCGTCTGGGCAATGCCGGTATCCAGCAGAACGCGCTGGTCGCCGTTAAAGAAGTACTGAAAAAGATTGCGCCCACCAAAAAGGGACTGAATCTGATAGACGCCTTGATAAAGCTCCATGAGCATTCTCCGCTGGAACAGAGGCCTAGCCCTTAGGGTCGCCTTCAGGATTTACGAAAACCCGTCCAGCCCGTCATTCTGAGCGACAACGAAGAGTCCCCGTATTCCAATCCAAATCAGATTCGGCACAGCGTCTCCGCGCTGTAAGATGAAGTAAATACAGCGATTCCTCGTCGCCTGTGGCTCCTCGGAACGACAGGCTGAAAGAGTGTTTCAGCAACCAACTAATAGCGCTTCGATTTCTTTTTGGAAGCGGTTTTCCCTCTAGATGCCGTCTTTTTGGAAGCAGCCTTCTTCTTGCCTTTTGAGGCAGGCGCTCGAGCCGCAGCCCGCGCGCCAGAGCGCAGAGCGGCTCTTGCGGGTTTTTTCGCCGCCGTCTTACGCTTTGCAGCTTTGGGGGCCTGCTTCGCGCTCTTTTTCCGAGGCTTAGGTTTAGGCTTCTCTCTCTGCTCTTCAATCATAGGCGCCGCCGGAGCTTGAGCAGGTTCGGCAGGCTTTGGAGTTTCCTCCACTCTTTCCGAAGGTTCTTCATGAACCTCTTCACTATCTACCTCAAAAGAAACCTCTTCCCCCACCGCCTCGTCGCCCTCTAAACCGCTTTCGTCCTCATCCTCTTCTCGATAATCCGAAGAAAGCTCGCCTGTGTAATCTTCGAACTCATCATCCGGCTCTTTTTCATCGTCAAACAGCATGAATGCCTCCCACGCGTTGGATTCGAGTGCTGAACTTCATGGATTCTGTTATTGATGTTGAGACAAATGCGCGACAAATGTCTCCGAGGGCAGATTTATACTAGACCGATGGTTCTGTCAAGCCCATTGAGCCGTCGCTAATGGAATTTGAGGGGTACACCCATCCAAGGGATACGCAGATGCCAGGCTACCTGAAATTGCGCTCATCGTTTATCGCCTGCAAATATCTGTTTCAGGACAACGTTAATCACTCAAAGCGATATGTTGTTGCGTCTCGGGCGCAGCGGATGGCTGATAAGGCTCGAAACCAGCGCGATCCATGCCGCGCTTCGCTTCCGGGTTCTTCATGAACGTATTCCAGACAAACCCGGTGCGCAAATTCTCAGCCATCAGCATGGTGATTCCCGTGTCGATTCCGATGACGTCGTGATCGTACCAGTTCTTGAGGGGGTTGAAGGCGTCGATGAATCCATATTTGCTCCAGGCGCCCGTTCCGTAGCGTGTCTTGATGTTGCGCAGGACGCGGAGGGCAGCTTCTGGCGTAAAAGCCAACGATCCTCCTGCCGCGCTCGGCACGACGGTCCCATCAATCGGCCCCATTTCGGGAGGGCCTCCCCAGACTACGTAGCCGTTCGATTGCGAATCCGAAGCCGTAATGCCCCATAGATCATTGCTGTAGTCAGGGAACTGTTGCGCCAGCTCCAGGCAGAAGAGGCGATGGGCTTCAGTAGCGATGATCGAGTTCTGAAAATAGTCCGCATAGGAGTCGCGTTTCCTTCGGAAGTCGAACCACGCCTGCGAGTATTGATGCACGAACAAGGGCGCGAATGAACCGATATAACGCAGGCCGTGATATTCGAACGTAACCCGCTTCCAGGAGGTCCAGGTTCGCGCGGGCAGGGGGCGGTGATAAGCTCCCATTCCCAGCAGGTACATCATCATGAGTTCGCTGTAATCATCCCAACGGTAGGGCAAAAAGCCAATCTCCGGCATCCATCCCTGCGACAACAGGGGCGTGTCTTCCGCCAGCCATGACCAATCAACACGGTTAAAGATGTCGACCGCCAGCCGGCGGATTTCATAATCGTGAAAATACTCCCGGCATGTCAAAACCCCACATAGCAGGATTGCCGTGTCAATGGACGAGACCTCCGAATCCCATAGCCGTTCGCCGGTATTCACGTTGGCGAAGTGAAAGAAAAAGCCCCGGTGATGGGCCAGCTTTTTCCACAGAAAGCGCAGCGTCGTGAGCACTCGCCCGCGAGCCTGCGTGTAGGAAATATAGCCGCGTTTATGGCCGATGCACAGAGCCGTCAGGCCAAACCCGGTGGCGGCGATGCTTGCGACCACCGTGTGGTCCGGGCCGCGCACGTTGCAGCGGTCTTTCACCAGACCTGTCTGGGGACTGGCCTGTTCCCAGAAGAAAGCAAAGTTAGCTCGCTCCAGGTCTTCCAGAAAGTTGTCGTCATCTTTTGAAAGAGGCGTCTTGGCGGGAGGAGTCGCAGGCCGGGATTGGGATTTAATGAGCGCTTGAGGCAGCGTCATCCCAAGCCCGGTGAGCGGCAGGCTTATGCCCGCGCCCAGGAGCTGCCGCAGCAGCGCGCGGCGCGAATCGAACGGGTGGCTATCCTCGGGTTGGCGTCTATGTCTCAACTTGGCCGTTTTCGAATTGGGAAGAATACCTTCCCCTGTACTCCTGGCTGTCGAATTCCTCTTGCCCCGCAAAGATTTCGGTTATCCGAGTTGTATCTTGTCTTCGTGAGCGCTGCTCTCTGGAATCTGGAATTTGAAATTCGTCCTGGCTAGTCGTGTGTCATACAAATACCTGGACTGAACTCGCGGGCCGGACGCCCCTGCCACGATTGTAGTATGGTCATCTTGGCCACGACCCATATTGTCCAGAAACGTTAGTGACACATGGCCAGCGGCTTTGCCACGCTCTGCGCTCTCCGGCTTCGCTGCGCCCTCCGGTCAAAAGCGATAACCCGGAGCAAGCTCACACCGGTAGACCTGCGTTTCATTCTGGATGACCCTGTCGTGACACTCAGCCCAGGGCAAGATGGGATCCGGTCCAAGCGGAAAGACAATGGCAGCGCCGCCAACGTCCGCTTCAATGCACACTCCTTCGGCGGATGCAGGCAACGTAAAATCCAGAACCCGTCCGAAAATCACAGGATACGATTTGCGCACCTCATCGCTCTCCATGGGATGAAAGATCTCGGCTTCGACCAGGAACGTCGCCGTATCGGACCAGTCGTATGCCGTAACTTTAAGGGTGCGCACGTCGCTGGGAAGGCGCTGCGGCGTGATTTTCGTAAATGGGCAGGGGCCCGCAATGCAGGAAACCCGTGCGTTGCGAAATACGTTTCCTTCTCCAGCGTCCAGCGATATGGAGCTTGTTACTGCTTTCCACCTACCGTCGGGCGAGCAGGGCTCCTCGTACTGGCAAGGCGCGCTGCCGGCATTCACCACCTGGAACGTTTTGACGGCGCTGCCCACGTTCACCGCCGTTGTCGTCTTCACGGTATATCTCACTGAGATATTCGAGACGGTCACTTGCAGATCTCGGAGGCTGGCCGCGTGCTGCTGTGCCGTGGGGGTCATCTTTGCCACATAGAGCCTGGCTCCGCCGGTTACTGGGAGTTCCAGCGGCAGGTATCCCGGGCGCCGAAAATTGAGCGTCACAGGCGCATCAGGTCGCATCCTAATTGGCAAAGCGAGCTTGAAGAATCCAGAGGAATCCGACCTGCCGGATGCAACCACCAAGCCGTCTGTGGCCGTCACCTCCACATCGGAGAGAGGTTGTTCCTTGTCTGCCTGAGAGGCTCGGCGCACTACCGCTCCCTCCAGGATCAGGGGCTTTATCGGCCTGCGGTGGCGAACCAGCAGCCCTGCGGCTAAACCGCTAGCGGTTGCTGCAATGATGCCAGCCCATATTCCCACTTTCCTGCCACGAGTCATCTGAACGCCTAGGGAAATATCTTACGTCAATTCCATACGGAAATGACGGTACGCTTTGTCGGCCCCGCCGCATGGTGACAAAGCCGGAGCAATCCATTCTCTCCCTCTAATATGCATTACTAGCCTTGAAATTCCTCTTGATCCGCAGAGATTTTTGTCATGCGATTTGTCCCTTGTTTGGGTGAGCGCTGCTTCTGAAATTTGGAATTTGAACTTTGGCTTTGGTTGCGGCTCTGCTGTGCTGTGTCAGGAGCCTCCGACCCATCTTCCATTGCGCCTGAGGCCAGCCAATACTCCAGCCGCCGGGTCCAACGACGCAGGCCTTTTCTGGCCTCAGTCTCAATGATATATTTCCCTCCCTGGCCTCGGGGCTGAATGTACGCGTTTGATGTCAACGTGAGTGTCTCTCCCTGAAGCGGGAATCAAACATCAGGGAGATTGAAAGGAATTCCAGTGTTCCGTCTACTGCGCATCGCGCTCTTGATTGGTCTGCTGGCTGGCTCAGGCCTGACATCAGCGCAGGCGCCGCCAGCGAGGCGGCCCACCCCTCCTATCCGCGATCCCCACACCCCTGGCTTTGTTTCGGCCAGGGAGTTACCCGACGGCAGCGTGCCCCCGGCCAACGCAGACGGAAACTTCATCATCGGGCCCACTCACAACCCCGCGCCAGAGATGATGGCGCACCAAGGCGTGCCGCACGGAACGGTATATGAATTCACCATGAAGTCGGCGGATAGCAAATTTTACCCCGGCATCGCGCGGGATGCCCATACGTTTGGAACTCCCGATCCCGCCAATCCCGCCAAACTGATCGTGACCACCAGCCACCCCGCTCCCTACACCCGCCGAGTGGCGGTCTATGTCCCCAACCAATATCTCCCGGGCACGGTCGCACCCTTCATTGTCGGCGCGGACGGACCGGATTTGGGGTTGTTTACGGCCCTGGATAACCTGATCGCCGAGCGCCGGGTTCCTGTAATGATCGCTATTTCCATCGGCAATGGCGGAGGCGACGCCCAGGGCAGCGAGCGGGGTCTCGAATATGACACCCTGTCCGGCCGGTATGCGGAGTTTGTGGAGAAAGAAGTGCTGCCGCTTGTTGAGGCGAAATACCACGTAAGACTCACACGGGACCCGAATGGCCGGGCGGCGATGGGCGGCAGTTCCGGCGGCGCTTGCGCACTGATCATGGCTTGGTACCACCCGGAGCTATACCATCGGGTTCTGAGCTACTCGGGGACTTTCGTCAATCAGCAGTGGCCGTATAACCCGCAGACTCCGCACGGCGCATGGGAATTCCATGAACACCTGATCCCGGAAAGTCCCCGCAAGCCTCTGCGAATCTGGCTGGAAGTGGGCGACAGGGACCTTCTCAATCCCAACGTCATGCGCGACGGGATGCACGATTGGGTCATCGCCAATGAAGACATGGCCAAGGCGCTCGCGGCCAAGGGCTATCATTACCAATTCGTCTTTGCTCGTAACGCCGGCCACGTTGACCGCCGCATAAAACAACAAACCCTGCCTGAAGCTCTTGAATACGTTTGGCAGGGCTATCCCATCGGAGAAGTGAAGCGTTGATTTGGAAGACCGAAGACGGGATTTGCATTGCCGGCTTGGCGTCTTACTTTGGCGGACCGAGGGGTGGCTGCGTAAAATCAAAGCAGTCTGCCATATCATCAGCCGAGCCATCGCGCTGATTGATCGGGACCAGACCAAAATTGTTTTCGCAGAACTTCACAATACTGACAAAAGAGTGCAGCGTCTTTGAGATGTATCCGGCTTTCGCAAACGGGCCAAGCACCAGGCAAGGCACGCGCGAACCGTAGCGGAACTGGGTTCCATCGGTCCACTGTTCGACGTTGGGCGGATTCACGTGATCGGCCCAGCCTCCCCAATCGTCCCACGAGATAAAAATCGCGGTCTTTGGCCACAAGCCGCCCTGGACGACGGCGTTGACCTGGTCCATCGTCCATTGCATGCCGTACGCCACGTTGTCATCAGGATGCTCGCTTTGCAGGTGCGGCGCATAGACCCAGGAGACAGCGGGCAGATTCCCAGCCGCCGCATCCGTGGCAAACTGCTGCGAGGTAACGTTGTTCGGGCTATTCTTAAGAGCCGCGATATAAGAAAAGGCGTAGCCTCCATAGTTTCGCCAGGTGAGTCCGGCGGCCTCCAGATTGGCGGGCAGCGAAGGAATGTCATAAGCAGGCGTCGAGCCGGAACCGGGATTGTTGATCACCGGCGAATCGGCCGCGATCAGCATCAGATGGTTGGGAGTGGAATCGCTGGCAACATCGCTATAGAAGTTGTCACACAGCGTGAACTGCTGCGCATAGGCCCAGTATTGCGGAATATCAGCCTGATCGTATTGCTCGCGCACGGCTGTCGAGGCGCGGGAGAGCCACGCCGCATGATTATTGCGGAATGTGCCAGTCGGCGGGTCGCTCGCGTGGGCCAGAGTGGCGTCTCCGTTGGCGCCGGGGAAAGTGCCGAAGTAGCAATCGAAAGTATGGTTCTCCTTGAGGATGATCACCACGTGGGCCACCGAGCCCTTGGCGATTGAACCGGGTCCTGTGGCCGCAACTGGCGGCGAACCTGGCTTAGGCTTTGGCGACGGCGCTGGCTTGGGCCTCTGAGGCTTCACCGGCTTCCGCTTGGAAGAAGTGGGACGGGCTTTCTTTTGCAAACCGGAACGTTTCTTCGCTGCCATGCGGCCTCCTCTCGGCTATGTGGCACACGGATCACTCGACTATGGACATCCAGGCAAACAATGTCAAGCCACGCTTGCAGAAGCAGAAGTCGGACCGGCTGGATGCCCAGCGTCTGGCTCGCAAGTTGTCGGTCGCCGACCGGGACCCATTGCTGGAAGCGTGGCGCCCCCCGGCCCCCAATTCGGGAACTGTGGCTGCGAGCCCTGCAACGCTGCTGGATCGCCGTGTTGCGGACCCGCCGCCATCGACTGTTGCGAAAATGCGCTTGCCACCGCATCGCCCTTTCAGAGAGGGCTGCCCAATTCCCAGTTGCCCACTTTAAGAGGGTTCTTACATCCGCGATGGAACCTGGATTCCGAGCAGATCAAGGGCTTGATGAAGTGCATTGCTGGCAAGCTGAACAAGGAGAAGCAGGAGTGCCTGCCGGACCGGGTCAGGCTCGTGCAGCACCGGATGATGATGATAGAAGTTATTGAAGGCCTGGGCCAGGCGGAAGGCATATTTGGCAAGCGTGGCGGGCTCTTCCGAAACGATGGTCTGCTCCACGGCCGCTTCGAGTTGAGCCGCAAGCAGCGTCAACTCCCAAAGATCCGGAGAAGCGAGCATTGCGGCAGCCTGATCCCGCGAGAGCATGGTTTCCCATTGCTCGGGTTTGGAATCCGGATGAGCTTCCTGGCGCTTGCGGAGAATATTCAGCGCGCGGACGACCGTGTATTGCAGATAAGGGCCGGTTTCGCCTTCAAACGCCAAGGCATCCTTGAAGTCAAAGGCGATGATTGTCCGGCGAGTGTATTTCAGCAGGAAGTAACGCAACGCGCTCACCGCGATCATCCGCGCAATCGACTGCTGCTCTTCGAGGTCGGAAGTCATTTCCCGCGCCTGAACTTCCTCGAGCGCGCGCTCGATGAGCGTTTGAATGAGATCATCCGCCTTAATTCCCTGCCCTTTCCTTCCTGAGACCTCCACATAACTTCTGCTGCGATCTTCCTCATCCAATTCCAATCCCATCTCTTCCGCGCAACGCGGCGAAAGCCCTACCACTTCATAGGCAAAATGGTGGAGATTCTGCGCCTGCTCCGTGTAGCCCAGAGCCAGAAAAGCCCGTCGCACAACGTCCTGCAGATAAGATTGGCGGGTATCAATGACGGCGTAAGCCTCGCGTCCTCGGCCAAAGGCGGGAGATTCGCTTTCACCTTGAACCGTAGTGCGCCAGGCTTCCCGGCCACCGGGGTATCGATAGAAACGGTGGTATTGAAAATCCCGGCCCAGCAACGCGAACTTCCAAAGATGGTACGCAATATCCTTGCCCACGTAGGTCACCGTGCCATTGGAGCGCACGATGATTTTCACGTCTTCGTTTTCAGCGGAGGCTTCAGACTTTTCGTCAGCGCGCGCGCCATCGCCCAGCGCCATCACCCAGCAGCCACGATTTTTGCCCGACTCTTCAAACTGAATCGCTCCGGTCTGGCGCATCAGATCAAAGGCAGACTGCCAGAAATTGAGCCTTAGGATCTCGCTTTCCTGCACCAGAAGATCGTATTCGATATTGAGCCGCTGCATGGTTTCAAGATGCTGGCGCGCAATGGCAGTCGAAATCACTTCCGCCATCTCCGCCAGTATTCCGTGCCCTTCCTCAATGGCCTTCAGGGTTTCCGCCCGCAAGGAAAGCGACTCCGGCTGCGCCTCATAGCGCTGAAAAACGCGCGCGTAAAGGTCCCAGCAGTAGTAATCGAAGCGCGGGCCGGAGGAATCCTCAATCAGCTTGCGCACGTCCGCCAGCGATTTTTTTTCGAGATGTGCAAAGCCGACCACCACGTCGGCCACCTGCACGCCGGTGTTATCGATGTAGTTTTGCACCTCCACTTCGTCGCCCCGAAAACGCAGCAGGCGCGCCAGCGTATCGCCCAGAACGGCGTTGCGGAGGTGACCGATATGCGCGGCCTTGTTGGGATTAATGCTGGTGTGCTCCACCAAAGTCTTTCTGCCAGTTCTGGTGGGGGCGGGCGTTTTCGGGCTGGTTGCGCGGGTACGAAGCAGCTTTGAAAAAACCGCGGCGCGATCCAGATGAAGGTTGATGTAACCCGCGCCGGCCAGGCTGACGCGCTCCACTCCTTCGATAGGCAAAAGGCGCGCCGCAACCTGCTCGGCCAGTTTGCGCGGCGGCTGGCGCAACTGCTTGGCCAGATCAAAGCAGGAGGTAATTGAGATTTCACCCATTTCCGGAGACGGCGGAAATCCCAGGGCGACTTCGCTTACCTCGACATGAAAAATCTCCTGAACAGCTTTTGCAAATTTCTCGCGTGTGGCTTGTTGAATTTCAAGAAACAAGTTTCAGTCCTCTCTCTAAAAATATGTTCAACCGCCGCCATAAGAACGCGCGGGGCGCGCCCCATCCCTCCGTTTTGGAAATCATAGTTCGGAAGCATCATCGTCTTTCGGCTTAGGGCAACTCGACGAAGCATTCCGATCCTTAGAGGATCAATCAAATACTGAGATTCTTCGTCGCCTTCGGCTCCTCAGAATGACAGCTTGCGAGGGTTTTTCAGCACTTGCAACGGTTCGGTCATTCTGAGCGGCAGCGAAGAACCGCTGTATTGCGGCTTACGCTAAACTCCACGACGAAGCAAATGAGTTCGATAACTTCCACTACATATTTCACGTATTAAAATACGAGAGCTGCGATACTTAGGGTTCGTTCCTGAAAAAAGCATTTCTTCCGGATTTGTACCTCCAAGCTCCGGCTTCAGGCAGCGCTTCCGCCTCGGAATCTTTCTTACTGATTCTAAAGGCTGATTAGGGTTCGTGGGCGAAATTTTGATTCTCGTACGCCTGCTGATATTCCAAATCATTCTTTCTTTGCAAGAATTAAGCGATGCCAGGAACCTTTTCCTCTCCCTCGCGTAGTGGAAGCCCGGGCAAAAGCTCATCCTCAAAGGTTTGCTCGCATCCTCCCCTTGCCCCTCTGCTTTGATTTTCGCACAGATTCCCACGCAGCGTATACCTTTACTCAATTCGTTCTAAATAGTCTAAGTATCTAGCCTATCCAAGTCAAGCCACAATGCAGCTTGTCGCCGACTCGGAAGCCACATGAACAGTCATCGCGAACCATTGAATCCACCGTATGGGACTAATCCTCGATTCCAACGTCCTCGCTGAAGTGCAACGTGAGAATCAGGAGGGCCCTTTCGGTACGCGCCGGATATCGCTAACTCTACGGATTTCTCCGGAGGCTGCCGACATGGACTGTAAAGCCCGCGGAGAGCTGCAAGTTGTTTTCAAGAGTGCTCGGGAATGGCTCTGGGGGGTATGGAACACTGGGGAAAGACTCGCGAAGGTAGTCTAATTGGATGGGCCGCAACCAGAGGAAGCGCCAGATTTTCACATCGACCCCGCCGCCCATGCCGATGGTAAAAACTGCACGGTGAACCAGGCTGAAATTCGGAGCCTCGGCAGTGCCTCGCGTAAAACCCACCAAAACATGGGCGAATGGATTCACCCAACCACTGCGATGGTAAGTGAAGTGAGGCCCGAACAGCAGGCTGAACTCGGTTCCGTATGCGGGCGCGTTGGGAACTTCCCCACTGAACATATTCCAGTTGGCCTCTAAACCAACCACACGATTGAAATATCCGGTGGCCGAAACCTCACCGCCACCTTCATCGAACCGACTGCCGTTTGCATAACCCCACACTTTCGTGCCACCGCCAAACAGTTCCACCTTCGGCGCCGCGTTCTGCCCGTAACCCGCCATCGGCCAGGCAGCTACCAGAGTTGTGCAAAGCCAAGCGATGAAGAAGAGATTTCGCATCGATGTTCCCCCCGGGTGAGAAGCTTCGGCGTCAGTCATGAACTTTTACGACCTCGAAGGTGAACTCCATCTGCTTACCGCGAATGGCAAAGCATAAGTACCGTTCCCAGAAACGCCGGAACCACTCAAAGCTATTCACCAGCCACTGAATGCCGATCCATTTCCACAGCCGTGCCAATTCCACATGCAAATCGCTCTCCCGAAATTCCAGTCGGGTATACCAATGGCGCTCGTGATGCAGCCCCTGAGCCGTCCAGTATCGGAATGAATAGGTGTTCAGATGCCAGCGGTGGGTAGGGTCGCGCCATGAACTTGAATCCGTGTAGTGCGGCGTCACCAGGTAAACTCGCCCGCCGTCGCGTGTCACGCGGTGAATTTCCGCCATAGTTTGCATGATGTCCTGCGTGTGCTCGATGACGTGCACGGCGCGAACTTCGTCGAAGCTGTCGTCTAGGAAAGGCAGGGGACAGTTCAGATCAGCGATAACATCGGCCGCCGTAGCGTCCAGGTTTGAATCCACCCCAATAAATCCAGGAGACTTATTGCGGCCGCAGCCTAAATCCAGCTTGCGCATCTTCCCCTCCTGAGGGAGTCTCCGCGGAATTGGTTTTGTGAATTGGCCGCATGTTTACGCGTTTAAAAGGTCTTTTCTGTGTTATCCGGCCACCGGAAACCTTAAACATGGAGGGCACAGAGATGGCTATGCTGGCTGCGGCAAGGCCGCGCGGCGCTATCCCGTTATTTCCCCAATCTGCTGAGGTGCGGCGTGATGCCCGCCGAGAGCCGCAGATTGTTCTCAAGAGAACTCGGGAAAGGCGCGGGCGGATATGATGCACACGCAAAGCAATGCCTTGACAAAATGCTTCCAGATGGCTGTTCGCCTCTCTACGATAGGGAACGTAGCGCGGACCTGTGCCTTTCAGGTCCGCGGCTTTTCCCTGCGCGTCGAACGAAAGGCCGCAGACCTTAAGAAGCAGGTCTGCGCTACTAACGTTGACAAACCGAGGACCCCAAAACCGGGGGGTCCTCGCTACCTGAACGTAAACCCGACACGGAATTCGACCTCGTAGGAACCGGGATATCCGAAGCCATTCGCCGGATTGATATAGCTACGAAGTTCCAGGCGTAATGCCGTCCTTTGCCAAAACCAGAAGTTCGCGCCGGCGCCGAAATCACCCACAGGGTGTGCCGCGGCCCTGGCTCGCCGGGATAAACCCGCCGAAGCCAGCGAGGACGAACGGATCTACCTTGCCGCGCGAAGCGTTGCGCCCAAACTGGTATGACAAATCACCGGTCCCGACCCAAAACTTCTCGTCGGCGTACCGTCCATAACGCGAGTACCCTACATCGAGCCCCGTGCCGAGCCCTTTATACAGAAATAATTCTCCGCCGCCGCCGAAGCGTTCGATAACGGGATGCGTGGCTCCAAGAGGTTGCGGTGGCAATGGGGGCCCGTTTAAGACAGCCGATTCGCCCCAGCCCAGGCCCAAAAAGACGTATGCCCGACCTGGACTTTGATGATGGGGGTGCTGCGCGAAAAAGAGAGCCGAAGCTGCCATGGCGAGAACGGTTGCAACAATGATCATTTTCATTTTTCCCTCCCTCCACACCGCAATAGGTAGCGCGGACCTGCGCCGTTCAGGCCCGCGGCTTTTCCCTGCGCGTCGAAAAAAGGCCGCAGACTTGAACAACAAGTCTGTGCCACCTTGCTCTACCATGCCGATAGACTTGCCGCCACCGGCGGGCGATCAGTGAGCGCGGTAGACGTCATGCCATCCACCCGTCGGTATTGCTGCGCCGACAGCGGCACCGACCAAGCCACCTACGGGCGTAAGGGCCTCCACGAGGTGGGGATTGGGGGGATAACCGCAACTGAAGGCGGGGCCTTCAGTACAGTTTCTTTGGACAAAATAAGGGGTTAGCCCAATCACGAGGCCGGCGCCTGCACCAACGGCCATGCCAATCAGCGTGTTTCGCACTCCGTGGTTTTGTCCTTTCTTCTGGGAAACGCGAAGGAAGTCTTTGCGGGCCAGCGTCTGCTCACCCGCTGCCTGCCGAAGCGTAATTCCGCCATCGCTCAACGACTCGAACTCACCTTCGTAAGATTTGCCGTTGTTCATTACGACGCGAATTTCCTGACCCGGCGTCAGGGATTTGAGATTGTCCCAGTTGGCATTTTTTCGTGATCGTGCGGCGGCCAAAGAAACTAAAGCCGTCGATTGAATCAGCAAAGCCGCCAGTCCAGAAACTAAAACTCTTCTCGTTTGACGATTCATGGAAATTCTCCAATTTATGCAGGTAATCCCGGTCTTGTTGTTGCGCAATGCCAAGAGCAAGGTAGCGCGGAGTTGTTTGGTAACTCCGCGGCTTTTCCTTGCGCGTCAAACGAAAGGCCGAGACCTTGAGAAGCGGGTCTGCGCTACTCGGCTTTCCCTAAGAAAAGCCCAGGGCCAGAAAGAACGCTGGCCGTGGCTACCCCCACCGCTGCTGATTTCGCACACACGTCCGCATTGTCGCCGTAGCCCCCTTTGCGGCTGTCAGCGAAGTTTCAAGACATACGAGGATGGTGTTGAAATCCGTCAGGCCGCGCGCACAAGCCGAGGTGTCGCAGAAGAATCAGAACCAGTGCGAGAACGCAAAGCAGGGTTACGCCTGCCCAGAAATAGACTGAAAGCTCCGGCAAGTAGACGCGACCGAGAAACGGGAACGGCGACTGGCTGGCGATTAAAAAGTCGTGAAGGTCGCGGACCCGACTCTTGTCGCCGTTCAGGATTGCGCCCTGGAAGATGTACCAATAAGGACGATAGGTGAGATAGAGCGTGGCGGAAGAGAGCAACAGGCTGATGCCGCTGATCACGGCAACCACCGTAGCCGCAGGCCTGAAACGGTGTGCGCCAGACTTCTCGCCACGGCGGCCTGCAATCAGAATGAGCACCGCAGCCGTCAATAGTCCCGCGAAAATCAGGATCAGCAGGCCCGAGACCTGCACAAATGCGGCGTTTCGCTTGCAAATCTCCAACCCAAAGACCCACTCCCCGCGCCTTTCGCGCGCGCTGTTCATCGGGTTAAACTTTGCTGCCAGATAGCCGAAGAGCGAAGCTTCTGCCTGCCGCCCTTCCTTCAGGGAAAGCGCCTGGAGTTGCTCGTAAGCCGCAGCCTGAAGACGCGAGCCCACCCCATGATCCAGGTCAGTATGCCCTTGGCCGAACAGCACCTTGCGTCGTCGCTTGGGCACGAACACCACATGATATTTGCAATCCCACCTTGAGTGGGATAGATTCTGATAAATCTCAGACATCACATCCTCCTTGTTTTCAGATGGTCTCATCAAGCCACCTGAGGAGGATTGTGATGCCTCAACGGTCAAACCTTTTCAAGTCGCACTGGTCGAACCAGTGGCTTACCTACTGAGCGAGTTACCTTCACTGCCTTCCGCCTTTTGTTCTTTCAAATAGCTGGCAGCCTGGGCCGATTGGACGGACGACGCGCCTTCTGGCCGGGCAATCGCGTGAAGCCCAGGTCTTCGCCGAGCCTGAGCTTCGTGAGATAGATGATCTGGCCCGAGTGATAAGCGAAATGCTCAATAACGTGCGAAATCGCATGAAATCCCGTGACGCGAAATTTCTGGATGGAATAGACTTTCAATAGGTCTGGCGGCGTCAACTTATCGAGAACGCGGCAGGCCATCCTCACTTCTCTTCGCAGCAGCGCCAAGAGGACGCGGCGAGGAATAGGCCCCTGCTCCTGGAACTCCCGATCTCGATTGCGAATATCTGGCTCGCCGCCCAGCCCGGCGATGATCCACTGGCGCACGTTGCCGGCGAGGTGCAACATCAAATTTCCAGCGCTGTTGGAAGCCGGATTGGGCCGCCACCAGATGTCTTTTTCGGATAGCCTTCCGAGGCATTCGGCAATGCGCGGCAGATGATGCCTGGTGAGCGCGTGTTCTGCGTTCATTAGAAACAAGAACGGGATGTCGCTCGGCCTTAAGGCTCTTTCCGGCGTTTGTGGGCGGCGATTTCCTGACGCAATTCTTTTTTCCATCGCAAAGTCTCCCAAAAAGTCGACCTCAGATAGAAACTGGCATCGCTTCGCCAGCCAGCGTATCGGCGGGCAAGTTCCTCAACCCGCAAGCTGGAGGGTTGTTTCCGAAGTCCGTAGAAAAACTGAATCGATTTCTGAAGGCCGACATCCGTTCGGCCCTCATCGAAGCGTGCGCTGTGAGTACCACTCCTGCGCGCATGAAACTTCGGAGCTTCTCACTTCATCTCTATGGAGAGAGCTCTGAATTCTGGAGCGCTCGCTTCGGCGCAATTCCGGTAGAACCGCCGTTCAAGATGCATTATACTTCCCAAGTGTCTCCTGAATTGAATCAATTACCCGGCGCACAACCTGCTCGCAAGGATTTGGCGCAAGCTCCAGAAACGGCGCTCGAAAAGAGCGAATCCGATCTGGTAGCCGCAGCAAAGGCCGGCAACAACGAGGCTTTTGACGAGTTGGTGAACCGCTATGAGAAGAAAATCTACCGGCTCGCCTTGCGCCTTACTGGAAATACAGAGGACGCGGAGGATGTTCTCCAGGAAACCTTTCTCAAAGCCTTTGAGCATTTGCCCGACTTCCGTCAGGATTCGCGTTTTTACACGTGGCTGGTCCGCATTGCGGTGAACGAAGGCCTGATGAAGCTGCGCAAGCGGCGCTCCGATAAATCCGAGCCTCTGGAAGACGCGGTGGATGACGAAGGGCAGGTGATGCCCCGAGAGTTTCGGGACTGGAAACCGAACCCCGAGCAGCAGATGAGCCAGGAAGAGATGGAACAGATTCTTCTGAACGCCGCTCAGTCGCTGCCCGCCAGCCTCCGCGCTGTTTTCTTTCTGCGCGACGTTGAAGAGCTCTCGACGGAAGAAACGGCCGAAATGCTGAATCTGACGACCGGCGCGGTGAAAGCCCGGCTCTTTCGAGCCCGCTTGCAGTTGCGCGAGGAACTGAGCAAAGTCTTTAAAGAGAGTAAACCTTGACCTGTAAAGAAGCTTTTCAGGAGATTTCCAAATATCTCGACGGGGAGCTCGCCGAGGACTTCAAGCACATTCTGGAAGAACATCTCTGCAAATGCGCCCACTGCAAGGTGGTCTTTGATACGACGCACAAGGTCATTGAGTTGTATTGCGACGGGAAACTCTTTCCTATGCCCGATCTGGTGCGCACTCGATTGCATGAGGCCTTGCGGCGCAAGTATCGGGAAAAGGCTCTGTAGCTGTTCCCCATCGAGTCCTTAAGTTTGCTTCCAGCAAGCGGCATGGTTTCCGCGTTCAACCCGAACCCTTTCTTGTTCCTTCTCCCATATGAAAATACCGTCCCTCGTGACCTGGGAGACCGTTGCCGGAACCTCCTATGATGACGCGGACAAAACGAGCCGTCGTTAGGGTAGGAATGGCTTCAACCTTATCCGGTATTTACGATTTTTGGCGTGCTTACCACCAAATTAAATCAGTTGGCGCTGGCATTGTGACGATGGTGCTCGGCTTAGCTATTTTTGCATTCTTCCTGCGCCTAAATTCCAAAGGATAAAAGTAACTTAAAACCACGAGCAGATTCTGTAAATCACGCGCTCCTGATTGACAAATTCTTGTGTCTCAAGTATTAATGAAAGATTGCAACAAATGAGTTGAATGGAGAGAGGTGTGGGAACTTACTTTCAGGGATTAAAGCGAGGAAAAATTCGCTGGCAGGTCATCAACGCAGAGGGTTGGACGTTGGGGCGGCTGGCGGCGCGAGCCGCCCGAGTCCTGATGGGCAAGAATAGCCCGGACTATACGCCGCATGAGGACCACCGCGACGGGCTGATCATCATCAATTCCGAAAAGATTGTTCTCACAGGGCGAAAGCTGGACGCGAAGGTTTACCGGCGCCATACAGGCTATCCCGGCGGGTTGAAAGAAATCACGGCCCGCCGATATATGGAAACCCGGCCACAGGAATTGGTTCGCAATGCAATTGTCGGCATGCTGCCCAAAACGCGCTTGGGCGACCGGATGGCTCGTCGTTTGAAAGTCTACAACGGCCCAATGCACCCTCACGCTGTCCAAAAGCCGGTGGAAGTTCGCCTTGATCATTAACCTCCCTTTCAACGAAAATTCTATTTAGAGAGAGAATGCGGTGACAGAAACCGTTCAGTTTCGAGCCACAGGACGACGCAAGACTGCGATAGCGCGTGTTTATTTGAAGCCAGGCGACGGGAAACTTATCCTTAATCGCCGCTCGCTGGAAGATTACGTACCCTCCGAAGCGCTTCGCGTGGAATTGCAACAGCCGCTTGTGGCGACAGAAACAGCAGGGAAATTTGATATTCTGATTTTACTCCGCGGCGGCGGACTCCACGGGCAGGTAGGCGCGGCGCGGCTGGGCATTGCCCGCGCGCTATTGGCATTCAATCCGGAGTTGCGTTCCCAACTCCGGAAGGGCGGATTTCTTACCCGCGATTCCCGCGCCAAAGAGCGGAAGAAGTACGGCCAGAAGGGCGCTCGCAAGCGCTTCCAGTTCTCAAAACGGTAAAAAAACCAGTGGCATGCGAGCCGAAAGAGGGCTAACGCCCGTTCTACAGACTCGCTACGGATCCAGATGAGGAGAGCGGCGCTTCGGGTAGCGAAGCGCTTCCGCTCGTTATTGTTCATCGGTCGCCTGCCGCTGAGTTTTGGGAGGATCATTGTCCACAATCAGCATGAAAGAGTTTCTAGAGGCTGGAGTCCATTTCGGACACCAGACGCGGCGCTGGAACCCCAAGATGAAGGAGTACATCTACGGGGAGCGCAACGGAATTTATATTATCGATCTCCAGAAGACGCTCAAACTTTTCAAAGAGGCCGCGAAATTTATCTCTGACCTCTCGGCGGAGGGCAGGACGCTGCTCTTCGTCGGCACCAAACGCCAGGCCCAGGAGGCTATTGCGGAAGAAGCTGCGCGATGCGGCATGTACTATGTGAATCATCGCTGGCTGGGCGGGTTGCTGACGAATTACGCCACGATTCAGAAATCCATCCAGCGGCTCAAGGATCTGGAGGAGATGAGCCGCGACGGGCGCTACGAACTGCTGCCCAAGAAAGAGGTCTTGAGGCTTGAGCGTGAACGGCAGCACCTGGAATATAATCTGGCAGGCATCAAAGAAATGGCGGGACTGCCCGACGCCCTGTTTGTCATCGACTCCAATAACGAGCATATTGCCGTGAAAGAAGCCCATAAGCTGGGCATCCCGGTGGTGGCGATTGTGGATACGAATTGCGACCCGGACCTGGTGGATTATGTCATTCCGGGCAACGACGATGCTTTGCGATCCATCCGACTCTTCACGTCGCGCATCGCGGACGCCGTTCTTGAAGGACGCCAGGCGGCTGAGGACCGCCGGCTCGAAGAGGAGAAGCAGGAAGCCCTGAAGATTGCGGCAGAGCTTGAGGCAGAACGAGAGCGAGCGGCTTTCGAAGCGAGCGATATCGAGGCTGCTCCGGAAGGCGAAGAGGCAGCGGCCGCGGAGATAGATTACTTCGATGCGGGGCAGGTTTTCCCTGAAAGTGTGATGTCCGCGGAAGAAAAAGAGGACGGCGCGGTGAGAGTTCCGAAAATTCGACGAAAAGCAGGAGCCAAGGGGCGCCCGCTGAGAACCGATGAAGCGGACGCGGACGAGGATGCGTCCGACTCGGTGTAAGTTGGAGACGGCTTAAATTTTACCGCCGACCTCTTCCCTGATTCGAAAGAGATCGGGTGGGGAACACAATGCGGCGCTCCCCTCCGCAGGCGGATGCAAGAATCGATGCTTGCCTGAGGCGGAATTTTGCGAGCGACCCAAAGTTTGCAGGGATTATTTTCTGCTTCGAAGCGGCCAGATGGCTCTCGGACAGCAGGTGGAGAAAGTTGGCAAAATGAGCGTGACATCAGAATCAGTGAAGCGTCTCCGCGAGATGAGCGGAGCGCCAATGATGGAGTGTAAGAAGGCGCTGGAGGAAGCTGGCGGCGATCCGGAAAAAGCATTTACGATTTTGCGCAAAAGAGGACAGGCGATGGCGGCCAAGAAGGCCGGGCGCGTGACGTCCGAAGGGCTGATTGGCACCTACGTTCACCCGGGGTCCAAAATTGCGGTGATAGTCGAAATCAACTGCGAAAGCGATTTTGTGGCGCGAAATCAGGAATTCCAGGAACTCGCGCATGACATTGCCATGCACATCTGCGCGACGGATCCTCAGTTTATCCGCAAGGAAGACGTGACGCCGGAAGCGCTGGAGCGCGAAAAGGCCATTCTTCGGGAACAAGCTTTGGCTTCCGGAAAGCCGGCTGCCGTGATCGAGCAGATGATCGAAGGCAGGCTTGGAAAATTCTACGAAGAGAATTGCCTTTACGAACAGCACTTCATCAAAGATGCTTCCGCCTCGCAGACTATCCGTGAATTGATTACGTCCAAGATTGCCAAATTCGGCGAGAACATCACCGTTCGTCGCTTTGCGCGGTTTAAAGTGGGAGAAGGGGTCACCAAGGCCGCTTCCGAAAATGGAGCCGCCGGGTGACTCTGTTGGCCAAGCCTCGCTAACAACATCTGCTTCCCGGGAAATCCCCGGCGGCTGCTTCAGCTCAAGGCAATTGCGCACGATCCAAGAGCCTGTTCAATCATTCGGGTGGCGTGACGCTGCTCTCTGTTCCGACGTATAACGACGGACCTCAAAACCTATGACATTTTCTGCTTTATGACCAGCGCGCCAGCCTTCCATCGCATCCTCCTGAAGCTTAGCGGCGAGGCCCTGATGGGGTCTCAGGGTTTTGGAGTCGATCCGGAGGTCGTCAGCCGCATTGCGCAAGAAGTTCATGAGATTCACGAGTCGGGAGTCGAGGTCGCCATCGTGGTGGGCGGCGGCAATTTCGTTCGCGGGGTAGCGGCCTCGACCAGCGGATTCGATCGCGTTGTGGCAGATCACATGGGCATGCTGGCGACCGTGATGAACGCTTTGGCGCTTCAGGATGCGCTGGAGAAAAGCGGCTCTTATACTCGCGTCGTGACGGCGATTGAAATGAGGGAAATTGCCGAGCCTTTCATTCGCCGGCGCGTGATTCGCCATCTCGAAAAGGGCCGCATCGTGATCCTGGCGGGTGGCACGGGCAGCCCTTATTTTTCCACGGATACGGCCGCCGCGCTGCGCGGTATGGAAGTGAAAGCGGAGGTTATCCTGAAGGCGACCAAAGTGGATGGCGTCTACGACCGCGATCCGAAAACCTCGGTCGACGCCAAGATGTTTGCGCGCATTTCTTACCTGGATGTTCTTTCCAAAGGGCTGGCCGTGATGGATACCACGGCTATTTCCCTCTGCATGGATAACAGCCTGCCGATTATTGTTTTTAACCTGAATGTTCCCGGAAATCTCAAACGCGTAGTCGCCGGTGAGAAAGTGGGGTCGCTGGTGGCGCCCGGAGGCGGATCTCATGGTGAAAGAAACCCTGGCCCAGACACGGGCTCGAATGACCAAGGCCGTTGAAGACCTGCAGCATGAACTGGCGGCGGTGCGGACGGGCCGCGCCTCAACCGCGCTTCTGGATCATCTGAAGGTGGACTATTATGGAACGCCAACGCCCTTGAATCAGGTGGCGACGCTGGGTGTGCCGGAACCGACCTTGATCACGGTGCAGCCCTGGGATGCCAGCTTGCTGGCGGCTATCGAGAAGGCCATCCGTTCTTCCGACCTCGGTCTCAACCCGGTGAACGACGGAAAAATCCTGCGCGTTCCCCTTCCGCCGCTCACTGAGGAGAGAAGAAGAGAACTGGTCAAGCACGTGCACGCTATCGTGGAGAAACACCGGCTGACCGTTCGCAATCTTCGCCGCGAGGCGAACGAGACCCTTAAAAAATTGCTGAAGGACAAAAAGATTTCTGAAGATGATGAGCGGCGGGGGCTTGAGGAAAGTCAAAAGCTGACCGACGAGTTTATCGGCAAGCTCGATCTCCAGGCAAAGAGCAAAGAACAGGAAATCCTAGAAATGCGTTAAACGGGCAAAGGTTTGGTTTGCTAATGAAATTTATTGCCATTAGTAAAATCAACATCCCGCCTTTTCCCAAATGATCCGCGAAGGAAGCGCGAACCTTCAACCGCAGCGTTGCGTAGCCTTGATTCTTTCTTAAGATTGACAAAAGCTCTGAAAGCAAAGAGATGTTTCTAGTCAGGCTCAATAAGGTGAGGGTTTGCGACAATAGCTGAGGCACTAGCCAATTCGGGAGAAGATCGCGTATAATGAAAGCTGCGTTCTGGCAGGTCTGAGGCTTCCCTTTAAGGTTACCGGATCGAATTCTACAAAGCGCAGGGCCCTCCTCCCGGAAATTGCTGACTGCGAACGTTAAGAGCTTAACTTTTTCCAATTTTTGGGCAGTGAAACTCTTGACACTCTTTGCAGGCATTTGTTACATTTGAAAGGCTTTGTCGCTGACAAGGCTCCTGTCTGGGATGCCCCTCGCGTTTTGGGAAATCTGAGGCAAGCGGAGGTTAGAGTTCGTAGTGCCTACTTTCAGCCAAATGATTCGCCTGGGTCGTAAGGCGCCGCGTTATAAGACGTCGAGCCCGGCCCTTGAGAGTTGTCCTCAAAAGCGGGGCGTTTGCATTCGCGTGTACACCCAAACGCCCAAAAAGCCGAACTCGGCTTTGCGAAAAGTGGCGCGCGTGCGATTGACCAATGGCATGGAAGTGACAACTTACATTCCCGGCGTGGGACACAACCTTCAGGAGCACTCGATTGTTTTGATTCGCGGCGGACGCGTGAAAGACCTCCCGGGGGTGCGCTATCACGTGATTCGCGGCACGTTGGATTCAGCCGGCGTAGGCGACCGTCGGCAGGGACGCTCGAAGTACGGAGCCAAGCGGCCCAAAGCGTCGTAAGAATGTTGAATGCTGAAAGCTGAGAGCTATTGAGATGCCTCGCAAGGGAACAGTTGAGCGTCGGGAAACGCTTCCGGATCCTGTTTACGGAAATGTCGTCGTGCAGAAGATGGTGAATTGCCTGATGCATCGGGGCAAGAAATCCGTTGCGCAACGGATTGTCTACAACGCGCTGGAACAGATCCGGCAGCGAACCAACGACGACCCCATGAAAGTCTTTAAGAAGGCTTTGGACAACGTAAAGCCGGCCCTGGAGGTGAAGAGTCGTCGGGTTGGAGGGGCGAACTATCAGGTGCCGGTCGAAGTGAATCGGAATCGTCAAACCTCTCTCAGTCTCCGCTGGATCATTGGTTATGCGCGAGAGCGAAGCGAGAAATCCATGATTGAAAAACTCGCGGCGGAACTATTGGACGCCGCCAATAATCGCGGAGGAGCCATTAAGAAGAGGGACGATACTCACCGCATGGCAGAAGCGAACAAGGCTTTTGCTCATTACCGCTGGTAACCCTGACGACTCAGGAACGCCTCCGCCGGGACGGGTTGTTGTTTTCCTGAAACACCGATCCGCCGGGTTGTTCGAACGGAGACCCCATCACATTACCGCCCGGAGAAGAACCGGGTTTTGAAATTTGCGCCTGGGCGCAAGAGTCTGATAACTGTTTATGCCGCGTACGATAGCGCTTGAAAAAACACGGAACATCGGCATCATGGCCCACATTGACGCCGGTAAAACCACGACGACGGAACGGATCCTCTACTATACCGGCATCACGCACAAGATGGGCGAAGTGCATGAAGGCACTGCCGTCATGGACTGGATGGAACAGGAGCAGGAGCGCGGCATAACGATTACTTCGGCAGCTACCACCTGTTTCTGGCGAGATATCCGCATTAACATCATCGATACGCCAGGTCACGTCGACTTTACGGCGGAAGTTGAGAGATCGCTCCGGGTGCTTGACGGAGCGATTGCTATTTTAGGGGCGGTTGAAGGCGTCGAGCCGCAGACGGAAACGGTCTGGCGGCAGGCGGATAAATATCGCGTCCCCCGCATCGTCTTCGTGAACAAGATGGATCGCTCGGGAGCTAATTTTGAGGAATGCGTCCAGCAGCTTCGCACTAAGGTTCACGCAACGCCGGCGGTAATTCATATACCGCTCGGGTCGGAGGATCGCTACCAGGGCACAATCGACTTGGTTCGGCAGAAAGCGCTGGTCTACCGCGATGAGACTCTCGGAGCCGATTATGACGAGACCGAGATCCCCGCTTCCGAGGTTGAAACAGCGCGCCGTTATCGCGAGCTATTGATCGAGACGCTGGCGGAAACGGATGACGTTATTCTCGAGAAGTACGCTCATGGGGAAGAAATCTCTGTGGATGAGTTACGGGCCAGCATCCGTCGCAGCACTTTGGCCTTGAAGGTGGTGCCCGTGTTGTGTGGCGCAGCGTTCAAGAACAAGGGCGTCCAGCCGCTGCTCGATGCAGTGGTAGATTACCTCCCTTCCCCGGCAGACATTCCTTCGGTGGAAGGACTCTCGCCGGACGGCGAACAGAAGTTGACGCGAGAAACGAAAGACGATGCGCCTTTTTCAGCCCTGGTCTTTAAGATTATGACCGACCCATTTGTGGGGCAGCTTGCTTTCATCCGGGTTTACTCGGGTTCTCTGCGCAGCGGCGATACGGTTTATAACCCTCGGCGGACAAAGCGAGAGCGCATCGCGCGCCTGCTCAAGATGCATGCCAACAAGCGGGAAGAAATCAATGAAATCTATGCGGGCGACATCGCCGCTGCCGTGGGACTGAAGACGGTTTCGACCGGCGATACGATTTGCAATGAGAAGGCTCCCATCGTTTTTGAGGCCATGGATTTCCCCGCCCCCGTCATTTCCGTCGCCATCGAGCCCAAGACCAAGGCAGACCAGGAAAAGATGGGGCTTGCGCTCTCCCGCCTGACGCAGGAAGATCCCACCTTTAAAGTCTCTACAGATCCTGATACCGGGCAAACCATCATGTCCGGCATGGGTGAACTGCACATCGAAATTCTAGTAGACCGTATGTTGCGCGAGTTTAATGTGGGCGCCAACGTGGGCCGCCCCCAGGTCGCCTACCGTGAGACGATTCGCGGCGCTTCGGAAGCGGAGGGCAAATACATCCGGCAGACAGGCGGTCGCGGCCAGTATGGGCATGTGGTGCTGCAAATTGAGCCGCTGGCTCATCCTGACCCGAACGAAATTGCAGAACTGACCAAGAAGAAATCCACTGACAAGTTTGATGCGGATTTGAACCTGCTCTTTATCGACCAGATTGTGGGAGGCGTGGTGCCCAGGGAGTATATCCCAGCAGTTTACTCTGGCGTGCGCGAGGCGATGGAATCGGGCGTCCTGGCGGGTTACGAAATGACCGGCATCCGCGCAACGCTTACCGACGGGTCTTATCACGAGGTGGATTCTTCAGAAATCGCTTTCAAGATTGCTGGCTCCATGGCATTGAAGGATGCCGTAAAAAGGGCAAATCCGTGCCTGCTGGAGCCGGTCATGAGAGTTGAGGTTGTAGTTCCGGAAGAGTACATGGGGGATGTGCTGGGCGACCTGAGCAGCCGTCGCGGGCACATCGAAGGCATGGAAAAGCGTGGATCGACACAGATTATCCGCTCAACGGTGCCGCTCGCGGAAATGTTCGGGTACGCCACCGATTTGCGGTCGCGCACCCAGGGGCGAGCGTCTTACACCATGCACTTCCTGAGATATCAGCAGGTTCCTCCCCATATTGAATCGGAAATTGTGGCCCGAGTTCAAGGTAAGGCAGTGGCCTCTTAAGCTCCTGGAAGCAGGGTCTGACCAAGGCATTTAAATTTTATCGCAGCGAGGCGAATGAGCTATGGCGAAAGAGAAATTTGACCGATCAAAGCCGCACATGAATATTGGGACGATCGGGCACATCGATCACGGGAAGACGACGCTGACGGCGGCCATCACCAAAGTGCTGTCGAAGCACAACCCGAAGATCAAGTTCCGCCCGTTCGACTCGATTGACAACGCGCCGGAGGAGAAGGCGCGCGGCATCACGATTGCGATTGCGCACGTGGAGTATGAGACGGCGAACCGGCACTATGCGCACGTGGACTGCCCGGGGCACGCCGATTACATCAAGAACATGATCACCGGGGCGGCGCAGATGGACGGGGCGATTCTGGTGGTGGCAGCGACGGACGGGCCCATGCCGCAGACGCGGGAGCACGTGCTCCTGGCGCGGCAGGTGAATGTCCCCTACATCGTGGTGTTTATGAACAAGTGCGACGCCGTGGAGGATCCAGAACTGCTGGAGCTGGTTGAAGTGGAAGTCCGGGACCTACTGAACAAGTATAATTTTCCCGGCGACAAGGTGCCGGTGGTGCGCGGGAGCGCGCTGAAGGCGCTGGAAGGCGATCCGAAGTGGGAGAAGTCGATTGACGAGCTGATGGAAGCGGTAGATAACTACATCCCGCTGCCGCAGCGGGAAGTGGATAAGCCGTTCCTGATGCCGGTCGAAGACATCTTTTCCATCTCCGGGCGTGGAACGGTCGTAACCGGAAGAATAGAACGCGGCCGGGTGAAAGTGCAGGAAGAGGTCGAGATTGTCGGGCTGAGGCCGGAACCCTTCAAGCGAGTCGTGACAGGCATTGAGATGTTTAAGAAGCTGCTCGATGAGGGGCAGGCTGGAGACAACGTCGGCGTGCTGCTGCGCGGGACGGAAAAGGAAGAAGTGGAGCGTGGCATGGTGCTGGCCAAGCCAGGGTCGATCACGCCCCACACGAAGTTTAAAGCGGAGACGTATATCCTCACCAAGGAAGAAGGAGGGCGGCATACGCCGTTCTTCAATGGTTATCGCCCGCAGTTTTACTTCCGGACGACGGACGTGACCGGCGTGGCGAAACTGCCGGACGGAACGGAGATGGTGATGCCGGGCGACAACGTCACGTTGGAAATTGAGTTGATCACCCCGATTGCAATGGAGAAAGGGCTGAGGTTCGCCATCCGCGAAGGCGGCCACACGGTTGGAGCCGGCAGCGTCACCGAGGTGGTGCAATAGAACGTCGGTGAATGCTTCTGCGACGCAAACCCCGGGCAGGCGGAGAAGATGGCTGAAATCCTTTCAAAGGGATGTGGCTGTCTCTTACGTCGAGACGCCTGAGGTCGCTGGAAATTCGGAATAGGAGCTCATGCTACACGAAAAGATTCGAATTCGATTGAAGGGCTACGATCATCGCATTCTGGATCAGGCCGCAGCGGAGATCGTGTCGACCGCCAAGCGCAATGGGGCGCAGGTCGCGGGCCCCATTCCTTTGCCAACGGTGAAAAACAAGTATTGCGTGCTGCGGTCGCCTCATACCGACAAGAAATCGCGCGAGCAGTTTGAGATCCGCACCCACAAGCGCTTGGTGGACATTCTGGAACCCACCGGTTCGACCATCGACGCGCTGACGAAGCTTGACCTCCCTTCCGGCGTGGATATTGAGATCAAGGCTTTTGGGAAAGAGCACACAAAGTGAGCGCCGGGGCTGGAATCGCAGGTCGATGGCCCGATTCGGCAAGGCGCTATAACGACGGGTTATGGTAAACGGCATTCTTGGAAAAAAACTGGGCATGACGCAGGTTTTTCAGGAGAACGGCGACGTCGTCGCGGCCACTGTTCTTAAAGCAGGCCCCTGTGTCGTCGTGCAGAAGAAGAGCGCCAGCAAGGATGGCTATGATGCGGTTCAACTGGGATTGGTAGAGCTCCCAGGGCCCAAACAGGTGACGAAGCCTCTCGAAGGGCATTTCAAGCGCGCGGGAGCGAATCCCACTCGCCTACTGCGAGAAATTCGGCTGAATGCGGGCGATGAAGCAGTGAAAGTGGGCGATAAGATCTTGGTCAGCCAGTTTCAGCCCAACGAGCGCGTGGATGTGATTGGTGTTTCCAAAGGGCGAGGGTTTGCCGGTTTCCATAAGCGCCATCACTTTGGCGGAGGCGGAGCTTCTCATGGCTCCATGTTTCATCGCGCTCCGGGGTCAATTGGCGCGTCAGCGTTTCCATCGCGGGTGCTGAAAGGCATGAAAGCGGCAGGGCATATGGGTTCGAACCAGGTCACGGTCAGGAATCTCAAAGTCCTCCGCGTGCTGCCGGAAGAGCATGCGCTCGTCGTTGAAGGGGCGGTGCCGGGACCGGACGGCGGCTACGTGCTGGTGCGCAAAGCCAAAGCGCCGAAAAAATAGAGGGCTATCAACGGAAGGCAGCAAGCAGGAAAGCAAGGCCGCTTCTTTTGCTGGCGGCTTTTTAACGACCTATGGCGAAAGTTGAAGTTAAAAATCTCGAGGGGCAGTCCGTCAAAGAGCACGAACTGCCCGATGCGGTGTTTTCCATTCATCCCAACCCGAACTTGCTTTGGGAAGCGACCAAAGCTTATCTGGCCAGCCGTCGTCGCGGCACGCATTCAACGAAGAGCCGCGGTGAGGTGAGCGGGGGCGGCAAGAAGCCGTGGAGGCAGAAGGGAACGGGGCGGGCGCGTGTGGGGAGCATCCGAAGCTCTCTGTGGCGTCACGGCTCCATCGCTCACGGCCCCAAACCGCGCGATTATGCCATTCAGCTTCCCGCCAAGATGCTGCGCGGGGCCTTGCGTTCGGCGCTGGCCGCAAAATTTCAGGATAGCAAGCTGACAGTGGTTGAAGATTTTACCCTTTCCGAAGCTAAAACAAAGCTCTTCAGCGGTGCTTTGCGAAAATTGGGGATTGAGAAATCGATTCTGGTTGTCAACGATTCCGCAAACCGAAACCTCCAGCTTTCCGCTCGAAACATTCAAGGCTGCGATTTGATGCGTCATCACGACGTCCATCCGTATGACATTCTGAGTCACGATGGATTGCTGATTTCAGAATCGGCTCTGATTCGACTGGAAGAGGCGCTGAAATGAGGAAAAGCCCCTATCAGATCCTGCGAAAAGCCATCATTACCGAGAAGGGTTTGCTCGTGAAGGAGCGGTCCCGAACGCTGGTCTTTCAGGTGGATGCGCATGCGAACAAGGCGGAAATCAAAGACGCGGTTCAGGAAGCCTTCAAGGTGCAGGTTGAAGCCGTGCGCACTGCCAATTTCCACGGCAAGATGCGAAGGCGAGGGCGAACCTTTGGCTACCGCCTCGACTGGAAAAAAGCTTACGTCAAACTGAGGCCGGGTGAAAAGATGCCGGAATACGGGGAGAATATTTAGCCTGCGAAACCTCGCAAGGGCGCGCTAGATAGAATGAGGAGAAAGCCGCTTCTGACACGCTGATCGTCTATGGGAATTAAAACTTACAAGCCGTATACGGAAACAAGGCGGTTCCAGACCGGGCTGACCTTTGAGGAGATCACGAGCCAAACTCCTTATAAACCGCTGGTCGAGCCGAAAATGCGAATTTCGGGCCGCAACAACCTGGGCTGGCTCTCTATCCGGCATCGCGGCGGAGGACACAAACGCCGCTACCGTCTTATCGACTTCAAACGCGATAAGACGGGGATTGCGGCCCGCGTTGCGACGGTTGAATACGATCCCAACCGCTCCGCCTACATTTCGTTGCTGCATTACGCAGATGGGGAAAAACGGTACATTCTTTATCCCCAGGGCTTGAAGGTGGGAGACCAGGTCATTTCCGGCCCCGAAGCCGATATCATGGTGGGCAACGCTCTTCCCCTTAAGAATATCCCGATCGGCACAACGATTCACAATATCGAGCTGCGCCAAGGCAAGGGCGGCCAACTGGTTAGGAGCGCGGGAGGCGCCGCGCAGTTGCTTTCCAAGGACGGCGATTACGCGCAGGTGCGGCTTCCGTCTGGTGAAATTCGGAAGATTCACGTGGATTGCATGGCCTCGATCGGGCAACTCGGAAATCTGGACCATGAAAACGTCACCTTGGGAAAAGCAGGACGGACGCGATGGCTGGGCAAGCGACCTACTGTCCGCGGCGTTGCCATGAACCCGGTGGATCATCCTCTGGGAGGCGGCGAAGGGAAAACCTCCGGAGGGCGCCATCCGGTCACTCCCTGGGGTCAGCCTACGCGGGGCTATAAGACGCGCAACAACAAGCTGACGGATCGCTTTATCGTGAAACGCCGCCAAAAGAAGTAAAGGGAGGAGTTCTTGGGAAGGTCACTGAAGAAAGGCCCCTTTGTTGACGATCACTTGATGAAGAAAATCGAATTGCTGAACCGGCGGTTCGAGAAGAAAGTGGTCAAGACGTGGTCGCGGCGATCCACCATCTTCCCGGAAATGGTGGGGCACACGATCGCCGTTCATAACGGCAAAAAGTTCATCCCGGTTTACATCACCGAAAATATGGTAGGCCACAAGCTGGGAGAATTTGCGCCGACCCGAACGTTTAAAGGCCACAGCATTAAAGTTACGGCGGAGCGGACTGCCGCTGCCGCCCCGGCGCCAAGGCCAGCAGGCGCCGCCGGTTAATTGACTCGGTTGGACAACTGAACCGCAGAGTTTGTCACGAATATGGAAACGCGAGCTACAACAAAATACCTGAGAGTTTCACCGCAAAAAGCGCGTCTGGTGGTGGACTTGATTCGCGGACGGCGCGCAGGCGAAGCCATTAACATTCTTCGTTTCACCAAGAAGCGGATTGCGCGGGAAGTGGAGAAGACGCTGCACTCGGCGATTGCCAATGCCGAGGAAAAGGCCGAGCACATGGACGTCGATGAACTGGTGGTCTCCAAAGCGTTCGTCAACGAGGGGCCGCGCATGAAACGCATCCGCCCCGCTCCGATGGGAAGAGCTTATCGCTACCAACGGCGATTGAGCCACATCACTATTGTCGTTGAGGCGCCTGAACGCTGATTGAGGTTTGAAGCCTCCGAGATTTTTGGAAAGGAAGGCAGCACGTGGGTCAGAAGGTTCATCCTTACGGTTTCCGGTTGGGATACAACAAAACCTGGAAGTCCCGCTGGTTCGCTAAAAAGGGATACTCCGATTTACTGCATGAGGATCTCGTCCTGAAGAAACGCTTGAAGAATGAGTTGCACAGCGCAGGCGTGGCCTCGGTAGAAATCGAGCGGCCCGGGAACAAGCTGAAGATCACCATTCATACGGCCAGGCCGGGCATCATCATCGGGCGAAAGGGGGCGGAGATTGACCGCCTGCGCCAGGAGATTCAAAAGCGGACGGGGCGCGAAGTGCTTCCCATCAACATTCAGGAGGTTCGGCGTCCGGAGCTGAACGCGCAGTTGGTCGCCGAATCGATTGCGTTGCAACTTGAGAAGAGAGTCGCTTTCCGCAGGGCCATGCGCAAAGCCGTCGATTCAGCATTGCGCTTTGGGTGCAAGGGCATCAAGGTGCGCTGCGGGGGACGCTTGAACGGCGCAGAAATCGCCCGGGCTGAGTGGTATCTGCAAGGCCGCCTTCCTCTCCACACCTTGCGAGCCGATATTGATTACGGATTGGCAGAGGCCAAGACCACCTATGGCGTGATCGGGGTCAAATGTTGGATTTATAATGGCGAGATCCTCGAGCAGAAGCGCAGGCCCGGAAAGGCGGTTGAGGAGCCATCTTCGATCCCCATCCCCGCAACGCCAGCGGTCTGACGATCGCGAGAAAAGTCGTTGGGTCTTGGAGAGAGGGATCTGAGGCAGGAGTTTTGATTCGATGTTGATGCCGTCTAAAGTCAAATTTCGCAAGCAGCAGCGCGGAAGAATGCGCGGCAAAGCCTGGCGCGGCTCCGCGCTTTCCTTTGGAGATTACGGTTTGAGAGCGCTCGAGCCCGGCTGGGTGACTGCCCGGCAGATTGAGGCCGGTCGCGTCGCCATCACGCGGTTTATCAAGCGCGGCGGCAAGCTGTGGATTCGCGTATTTCCCGATAAACCGGTCACCAAGAAGCCCGCTGAGACGCGCATGGGCAAAGGCAAAGGCGCGCCGGAATTCTGGGTGGCGGTTGTGAAACCGGGAAGAATTCTCTATGAAATGGAAGGCGTCGGCGAGGCGGACGCCCGCGAAGCCTTGCGGCTGGCGAGCCACAAGCTGGCGATCGCAACTCAGTTTGTGAGCCGGCGCGGAGCCGCGTAGTTTAAGGAGCAGCGAGGCCATGAAGGCAGAAAAGATGCGGGAGTGGACGGCGAAGGAGCTTGACGCGAAGATGCACGAGTTCTCCGACCAGCTTTTTCGCCTCAAGTTTCAGCTTTTGAACGGCCAAACGGAAACGCTGGTCAAGATTCGCGCGTTGCGCAAGGATATCGCTCGCGCCAAGACGCTGCGCCGGGAAATGGAGCTTCAAGGCGCGGCGAAGAAATCGTCGTTCGAGCGGCGGGAGGAGTCCTGAGAGTAAAACTCTTATGAGAAGAAGGCAGGAAAAGATCGGCAAGGTGACCAGCAATAAGATGCAGAAAACCGTGGTGGTCACCGTGGAGCGGCAGATTATTCATCCATTGTACAAGCGGGTGGTTCGGCAGTCTCACAAATTCCTGGCTCACGACGAGAAGGGCCAGTGCCAGGTGGGGGATTGGGTTCGCATTCAGGAGACCCGTCCACTCAGCGCGCGCAAGCGATGGCGGATTCTGAAGATTATTTCGCGCGCTTACCCCGTCGCCGGCGGATCGGAGAGCAGCTCATGATCGGGATGCGCACCATTCTCCGAGTGGCGGATAATTCAGGGGCACGCAGGCTTTCCTGCATCCTGCCGGTCGGAGGCGATATCGGACTTCAGGCGGGTCTCGGAGACGTTGTGACCGCTTCCGTCAAAGAGGCGGCGCCCGATAGTCCCATCCCCAAGGGCAAAGTTGTGAAGGCTGTGATCGTCCGCATGAGGAAAGAACAACGACGGCGGGATGGGAGTTATATCCGGTTCGACGAAAATGCGGCGGTGCTGATTAATGACGCCGGGGAGCCGGTGGGGACACGCGTGTTCGGACCGGTGGCCCGGGAACTGCGCGAGAAGAAGTTTCTGAAGATCGTTTCGCTGGCTCCGGAGGTTCTGTGATGAAGGGGCTCGACATCCGTAAGAATGACACCGTGCGGGTGATGGCTGGCCGCGACAAGGGGAAAGAGGGGCGGGTGCTGGAAGTCGAGCCGCGCCAGAACCGCCTCTACGTCGAGCATGTCAACATCATCAAGCGCCACACGCGGCCAAATCCGGCCAAGCAGATCCGCGGCGGCATTCTGGATAAAGAAGGGCCGATTCATGTTTCAAATGTGGCCCTGATCTGCGGAGACTGCGGGCCCACCCGGGTTCAGCACCGCCAGACGGCAGAGGGCAAAAAAGTTCGGGTCTGCGCCAAGTGCGAACAGGTTTTGGATCGGTAGAAGGCCCTATAGATCCTAAAGTTCTGAGTTTAATCTATGGTTCCACGCTTGAAAGAACGATATCGCAGCGAGATTGTTCCGGCTCTGATGAAGGAACTTCATTGCGATAATATCGCCGCTGTTCCGCGCTTGCGGAAAATTGTGGTAAATATGGGCCTGGGCGAGGCTATTCAAAACGCCAAACTGCTGGACTCGGCAACCCAGGAACTTTCGCTGATCACGGGACAGAAGCCGGTCATCACCCGCGCACGGAAGTCGATCGCCAATTTCAAGCTGCGCAAGAATATGCCCATCGGGGTGATGGTGACGCTTCGCGGCGATTCGATGTATGAGTTTCTGGACCGGCTGACCAACGTGGTCTTCCCGCGCGTGCGGGATTTTCGCGGACTCTCGACGCGCGCCTTCGACGGGCGCGGAAATTACACCGTAGGCTTGAGAGACCAGTTGGTTTTTCCCGAAGTGGATTACGCAAAAGTCGACAAAATTAAAGGTATGAACATCTCCATTGTGACCGACGCTCAAACCGACGCGGAGGCGCTTGCGCTGCTGCGTCATTTGGGAATGCCCTTCCGCCAGGAGACGCGGCGCCGAAGCGCCTCCGAGGCGGCGGAAGGCGAGCCGCAACAGGCAGGAGGATAATCCTTGGCGCGAACTTCACAGATGGCAAAACTGGTGCGGAAGCCGAAGTTCAAGATCCGGCACCGCAACCGTTGCCGCATCTGCGGCCGGCCACGCGGGTTTTTGCGGAAATTTCAGATGTGCAGGCTGTGCTTCCGGCAACTCGCTCTGCGCGGGGATATCCCTGGCGTGATGAAATCCAGTTGGTAGGTAAGAGCGTTCGAGAATCAGCGGTCAGAAATCGAAAAATGACGAACGTGGTCAGCGCGAGATCTTGACCGTTTGATCGCAATAATTTCAGGAGTTCCATGGCAGCGGTAACCGATCCGATTGCAGACATGCTGACGCAAATCCGCAATGGCATTGGCGCCCGGCATTCACGCGTCGATATGCCTGCCTCCAAACTCAGGGTGGCGATTGCGGCTATCCTGAAGGAGGAAGGCTACATCAGCAGCTATAAAATCGTCGATGAGGACAAGAAGAAAGTTTTGCGCATCAACTTGCGCTATGACGCAATGGGGGAGAGCGTGATTTCCACGCTCGAACGGGTCTCAAAGCCCGGCCGCCGCGTCTACGTAAGCGTGGATCGAATTCCCAGAGTCCTGGGCGGGATGGGGGTTTCTATCTTGACCACGCCCAAAGGAGTGATGACCGGGAAAAAGGCTCGCAAGGCCGGCGTGGGCGGCGAAGTGCTTTGCAATATCTCCTGATCAAGCCGGGTCTCGAGAATTTTTTTGACCGGGGTCGACCCGGAACTTACGGTACTAAGTTATGTCGCGGATTGGCAAAAAAATAATTCCGGTGCCCTCAGGCGCGACGGTTGAAATCCAGCCGTCGCGAATCACCGTGAAAGGCCCCAAGGGGAATTTACAAGTCGCGCTTCCGCCTGGAATCCAGGTGACGCGGCAGGATGGGCATCTTTTGACGCAACGGGACGGAAACGCGGATTCCGCGCTGCACGGGCTGGTTCGCAGCCTGGTGGCCAACGCAGTTCACGGCGTCACCCAGGGGTTCGAGAAGCACCTGGATATTGTGGGCATCGGATATCGCGCCGAGGTCAAGAGCGACAAACTGGTTCTTAACCTGGGTTATTCTCATCCCATCGAGTTTCCCATTCCGCAAGGCATCGCGATGAGCGTCGAGAAGCAGACGCACGTGGTGGTGCGCGGCGCCGATAAGCAGCAAGTGGGGCAGATTGCCGCTGACCTGCGGCAGCTGCGGCCTCCCGATCCCTACAAGAACAAGGGCATTCGCTATACGAACGAGCGTTTGAAGAAAAAGGTGGGCAAGGCCACAGGCGCCGGAGCGGCCAAGCAGTAAGAAAGCTCTCTAGAACGGATCAGGCGGGACATGCTAAAATTACTCTCGAGAGACACAACACGCCGTCGCATTCACCTGCGCATCCGAAAGAAGATGGGCCGGCGTTCGGAGTGGCCGCGCCTGAATGTGTTTCGCTCGCTGAATCACATTTACGCACAGGTCATTGATGATCGGTCCGGCCACACACTGGTTTCAGCGTCCTCGTTGGATCGTGAAGTGAGGCAATCCCTGAAGACGGGCGGCAATATTGCAGCAGCCAAAGTGGTGGGTCAGACCCTGGCCCAGCGAGCGAAGGCCGCCGGGATCGAGCGCGTGGTTTTTGACCGCGGCGGTTATGCTTATCACGGGCGCGTCAAGGCTCTGGCGGATGCGGCTCGCGACGGCGGGTTAAAATTCTAGCGGAGAGAGGCAGGAGGTTCTTGTTTGGCAAACCGAATTGATCCGAATACGCTGCAACTGAAGGACCAGGTGATTTCCATTAATCGGGTCACGAAGGTGGTCAAAGGCGGCAAGAACCTCAGCTTTTCGGCGCTGGTTGTTGTGGGCGATGGCGGCGGGCACATCGGCTACGGGTCTGGCAAGGCGCGTGAAGTGCCGATGGCGATTCGCAAAGGCATTGAAGCCGCGAAAAAATCGATTATCAAGGTCAATATTACCCCCGTCTCCATCCCTCATGCGGTGCTTGGCAAGTTTGGCGCTGGGAAAGTCCTTCTGAAGCCTGCGCCTGAAGGAACGGGAGTGATTGCCGGGGGCGCGGTTCGGGCCGTGGTTGAGGCGGCGGGCATTCAGAACGTCCTGACGAAATCTCTGGGGACGACGAATCCGCATAACGTCGTCAAGGCCACCATGGACGCGCTGGTAAAGCTTTGCGATCCCGATCAGGTGGCGAACGCTCGCGGCAAGGCGCGCGAAGAACTCTAATTGGGATTTGGGGATTCAGTGAAAGACACCAAAACAATCCGCGTTCGGTGGGTTCGCAGCGGAATTGGCTTCAGCCGTCGGCAGAAAGAACGGGTTCGCAGCCTGGGACTCCGCCGGCTGAATCAGGTTGTAGAGCTTCCGGATACTCCCTCCGTTCGCGGCCTGGTGGGCTCGATTTCGCATCTGGTTCAGGTTGTCGACCGGAAGGCGGAGTCGGCATGGACCACAGTCCCCGAATACACGATCCGGGCTTCCGAAACTGCGCCAGCGAAGCCTTCTGAGGAAGCCAGCCAGAGTGTCTCAGCGGCTGAAGCTGTCGAAGGCTCCCCTGCTTCATCGTGAAAGAGATTCTTTTTTTAGATGCAGCGACGCTTGAATAAACTCCAAGGGAACCGGTCTTGACGCAATCGTCGGCCTGTTAATTCCCGGTCGGAAAACTGAGAAGCGGATTCCCTGATATGGCCACTCACATTGGAACAATTCAGCCTCCTCGCGGAGCCCACAAGCGCCGCAAGCGCATTGGCTTTGGCATAGGTTCCGGGCACGGAAAGACGGCCACTCGCGGCTCAAAAGGCCAGAAGTCGCGTTCAGGATCGAGCATCCGTCCAGGCTTCGAGGGCGGCCAGATGCCTCTTCAGCGGCGGCTGCCGAAGCGCGGGTTCACCAATATCTTCAAGAAGCATTATGCCATCGTTAATCTTCGCGATCTTGGGGACTTTAACGCCGGAGAAACGGTGACGCCGCAAACCCTCCTCGATCGCGGCCTCGTGAAGCAGCTTGGAGACGGACTCAAAATTCTGGGAGATGGAGAACTGAAGGCGCCTCTCACGATTTCGGCCCACCTCTTTTCGCAATCCGCTCTGGCGAAGATTCAGCAAGCCGGCGGCAAGGCTGAGGTCATTTCCGCATGATGGAGTCCCTGAAAAGCCTCTGGGAGATTACCGATCTCCGCAAGCGGATCACCTTCACCCTCATCCTGATGGCGGTTTACCGGCTGGGATCGTTCATCCCGACTCCCGGCATCAATGCCTCGGTCTTTCAGCAATACTTCAATCAGATGGGCGGGACGCTCTTCGGGCTGCTTTCGATGTTTTCCGGCGGCAGCCTGAACCGGCTGACGGTCTTTGCGCTGGGCATCATGCCCTACATTACAGCGCAGATCATCCTGCAACTACTGACCGTTGTTTCGCCGACCCTCGAAAAGCTTCAGAAGGAAGGAGAACTGGGGCGGCGGAAAATCACCGATTACACGCGCTGGATGACTGTCGGTCTGAGCGCTTTCCAATCGCTCGGCATTGCTATCGCCCTCCAGCGCGAGACCAGCCTGGGCGTTCCGATGGTCCGCAACCCCGGTCCTGGCTTTATTTTTACGACGGTTCTGACGCTCACGGCCGGCGCGGTATTTATTATGTGGCTGGGTGAGCAGATCACTTCCCGCGGCATCGGCAACGGCATGTCGTTGCTGATTTTTGCCGGAATCGTCGTGGGACTGCCGAGCGCCATTGGCAACCTCTACAGCAACGTCTTTGTGACGCGCATCTGGAGCCCGATCACCCTGATTATGTTGCTGGTCTTCATGCTGGCGATTGTGGCCTTTATCGTCTTTTTCGAGCGCGGCGAGCGGCGCATTCCGATTCAGTACGCCAAGCGCATCGTGGGTCGCAGGATTGTGGGAGGCGTCTCGACACACCTGCCGCTCAAAGTGAACAGCGGCGGCGTCATGCCCATCATCTTTGCGGTTTCTCTGCTCACCTTTCCGCAAACGATTGGATTGTTCTGGAAAGGCGGGCTGTTCGGGAAATTTGTGAACGGTTTTCTCGGTCTCTTTGCCTGGGGAGAGCCTCTTTACACGCTCACGTACATTCTGCTGATTATTTTCTTTGCGCACTTCTATTTGTCCATCATCTATAACCCCGATGAAGTGGCAGATAATGTGCGCAAGCAGGGCGGATTTATTCCGGGCATCCGTCCAGGCCGGCGCACGGCGGATTATGTGGATGACGTCCTGACCAAGATCACCTGGGTGGCCGGATTTTATCTGGCTCTGGTAGCGCTGATTCCCGAGATTATGCTTGCCGGACTGCGTTTGAACCATCTGCCGGTTTGGCTGGGAGGCGCATGGTTTGACACGCATCTGCCCACCTGGCTGCTTCACGGCCTGAACGTTCATTTTTATTTTGGCGGCACTTCCCTGCTGATTGTCGTGGGGGTCGCCATGGATACGGTGCAGCAGGTCGAAGCGCAATTGATCATGCGGCATTACGAGGGATTTTTGAAGAAAGGGCGAGTCCGTGGACGCCGCGCTGCGTCATGATCAACCTCACGCTGCGTCCCGCCGCGCATTGGCGCTTTTGCTGCTGGGACCGCCCGGGGCCGGCAAGGGAACGCAATCGCACGCGATCTCGAGGAAATTTGGGATTCCGGAAATCTCAACGGGAGAGATGTTACGGGAGGCAGTCCGCGCAAAGACGGAACTTGGGAATCAGGTGAAGTCGATTATGGAATCAGGCGAACTGGTTCCTGATCCTCTCGTCTGCGCCCTAGTTGAGCAGCGTCTCAGCCAGCCAGATTGCGCCCAGGGGTTCATCCTGGACGGCTTTCCGCGAAACCTGGAGCAGGCCCGCTTTCTTGACCAATGGCTTCGATCGCAATGCCGGTTTGAGCCGCTGGCGCTCAACATCCAGGTGGACCCAAATTTATTGATCAAGCGGCTGACGGGCCGCCGGATGTGCCCCCGCTGCCGGACGATTTACAATATTTATTTCAATTCCCCGCAGAAGGATGAAATCTGCGACAAGGATGGCAGTCCTCTCGCCCAGAGGCGCGACGATAGCGAGGCGGCGATCCGAACACGGTTGCAGGAATATGAAGCCCAGACGAAACCGTTGCTCGATTATTACCGGGATTCAGGGTTTCTCCGCGAGGTGGACGGCGACCCCGATCCTCCGGCGGTAACCTCGGCGATTCTTGGCCTTCTTGAACCATCATGATTATCTGTAAAAGCGCGGCGGAAATTGAGAAACTGCGCCGGAGCGGACGCCTTGTTCGGGAAATCCTGGAAGAAATGCGGCAGAAGGTCCGCCCTGGCGCGACGACACTGGAACTGGAAGAATACGCCGAAAAACGGATCAGGCAGATTGGTATTAAGCCGGCATTTAAAGGGTATCGAGGCTACCCCTGTTGCTTGTGCGCCTCAATCAACAATGAAGTCGTTCATGGAATTCCATCGAGGCGGGTTCTCGCAAGTGGCGATATTGTAAGCTTGGATATGGGAGTGATTGTGGACGGCTATTATGGAGATTCTGCCTTGACCGTGCCAGTGGGGGAAATTTCCGATTCCCTGAAACGCCTCCTGCGCGTTACGGAAGAATCCCTGCAACTGGCAATCGAGCAGGCGCGGGCTGGAAAGCGCCTGGGCGATATTTCCGCCGCAGTTCAGCGGCACGCGGAGCAGGCTGGGTATTCCGTAGTCCGGGAATTCGTGGGGCATGGAATTGGCCGCTCGCTCCACGAAGAGCCGCAAATCCCCAATTTCGGCCGGGCGGGTCACGGGCCGGTTTTAAAAGAAGGCATGGTTCTGGCGATTGAGCCGATGGTGAATGCCGGGACGAGCGATGTGCGCGTGCTCGATGATCACTGGACGGCGGTGACGGCCGACGGCGGTTATTCCGCCCATTTCGAGCATATGGTGGCTATCACCCGGAACGGCCCTGACGTGCTGACCCAGCTTTGAATCCGATTGGATCAGAAACGGCTTTTATGATGCGCGGCCAATGGCGGAAAGTCTGAAAAGAAGTATTCGGCGATTCCATTCGCCGCGAGATTGATCTTAAGGAGTATATGGCAAAAGAAGAAGCGATCGAGGTGATCGCCACAGTAATTGAGCCGTTGCCGAATGCAATGTTCCGTGTGGAACTGGAAAACAAGCATCGGGTGCTGGCTCATATTTCGGGCAAGATGAGGAAGAATTTTATCCGCATTTTGCCCGGAGACAAGGTCGCGGTCGAACTTTCACCTTACGACCTCACGCGCGGGCGCATCGTCTATCGCTATAAATAAATGGAGCAGGCCCGGGCAGAGCAGGATCGGAGACTGCATGGGGAGTTCTTCGGGCGAACGGCGTCGCCGAGGATAAACGGATTATGAAAGTGCGTTCATCGGTTCGGAAAATCTGTAGCAAGTGCAAAATCATCAAACGCGCCGGAGTGGTGCGCGTGATTTGCGAAAATCCCAAACACAAGCAACGGCAAGGATAGGTTACGGGCGACAAGGAATAGGTAGTAGGCACGTGTAACCTATCGCCTGACACCTGGAGACAACATGGCGCGCATTGCTGGAATTGATTTACCGCCTTCCAAAAGGGCTGAGATCGGCCTGACCTATATTTACGGCATTGGCCGCGCGCGTTCGCTTTCGATCCTCCATCGGGCGAAAGTGAACCCGGACAAGAAAGTCAGGGATCTGACGGACGATGAAGTGACTCACATCCGCCAGATTATTGAGGACGAAGGCAATATCGAGGGCGATCTCCGAAAAGAGGTTGCTCTGAGCATCCGGCGGCTGATCGAAATCGGCTCTTATCGCGGTTTGAGACATCGGCGCAATCTGCCCGTCCGAGGCCAGCGGACGCATACCAACGCCAGGACGCGAAAGGGTCCGCGCAAGGGCACGATTGCCAATAAGAAGAAGGCCACTGCGAAGACGTAATCGGGCTCTCTGCCCGCTCGAAGCTTCAAGCGGACAACCCCCTGCTCAATAAGGACGAAATAGATCATGGCAAAGGCAGCGCCTGCGAAGGCAGGCAAGAAAAAAGTCTTTAAGAAAAAGGAAAAGAAAGTTGTGCCGGCTGGGATCGTTCACATTCAGGCGACTTTTAACAACACCCTGGTGAGCATCACGGACCCGGATGGCCGGCTGGTGTGCTGGTCAAGTTCCGGGGCGCTCGGCTTCAAAGGCTCCAGAAAAGGAACGCCGTTCGCAGCGCAGCAGGCAGCCATCCGGGCTGCTTCAGCCGCGCGAGATCACGGCATGCGCTCCGTCGAAGTGCGTGTGAAGGGGCCTGGGGCGGGCCGCGAGTCCGCCATCCGAGCGCTGGCCTCTGTGGGATTGGAGGTCCGCAACATCAAGGACGTTACCCCCATCCCGCACAATGGATGCAAGCCTCCGAAGCGGCGGAGAGTCTAGAAGACCGATTCAATGTATCATTGAATCAGTGAGTCATTTAAAGGCGCGGAACTTTAGAGGACGATCTTCAGATCGATCTTTGCTTAAGAACTCAATGAACGGATGACGCAATCGAAGTTTCAGGGAGGATGGTTTGGCCAGGTATCGTGATGCAGTCTGCCGGTTATGCCGACGGGAAGGGATCAAGCTTTTCTTAAAAGGGCAACGCTGCCTGACGGACAAGTGCGCCATTGAGAAGCGCAATTTCCCGCCAGGTCAGCACGGCAAATCCCGCCGACCCAAGCTAATCGGATACGGGCTTCAGCTTCGTGAAAAGCAGAAGGTCCGCCGCCTCTACGGCATCTTGGAGGATCAATTCCGGATTTACTTTGAGAAAGCCGCGCGAGCGAAAGGGATCACGGGTGAAAACCTGCTCTCCATGCTGGAGCGGCGGCTGGATAATACGGTCTATCGTCTGGGGCTTGCCACTTCTCGCGCCGAGGCGCGCCAACTGGTGCGCCATTCTCACATCCTGGTCAACGGCCGAAAGGTGAATATCCCTTCCTTCCAGGTTGCTCCGGGACAGGAAATTGCCGTGAAAGAGGGCAGTCGTCAGTTGGCTTCCATCCAGCGGGCTTTGGATCTGGCCGGCAACCGCAGCCTTCCCTCCTGGCTGGAATTCGATCGTGAACAGATGAAAGGGCGGGTCACCTCGTTCCCCAAGAGAGAGGACGTGAATTTCCCGATCCAGGAGCAGATGATCGTCGAGCTTTATTCGAAGTAAAAGCGCACAAAATGGAAACCCGAAAACTCGAACTGAGAATCGTAGCGCGTTGATTCTTGCTGGTGAGCGCGCAGAGCGCGGCCGCGAGCAGCCTCGAGATTTCTCCAGGGATTCTCGGATCACCATTTTCGGGTTTTCGCAGCGCGAAGGAGGTGTTTAAACAATGCAGTGGACAGGATTCCAGAAACCCAAGCGTTTGGTCTGCGATGTGGAAACGCTGACAGACAAGTACGGGCGCTTCCAGGCACAACCGTTCGAGCGAGGCTTCGGGACAACCATTGGGAACGCCCTTCGTCGCGTCCTGCTGTCTTCCATCGAGGGTGCAGCGATCACCGCCGTGAAGATTGAGGGCGTCATGCACGAATTTTCTTCCATCCCCGGCGTGGTGGAAGACGCGACGGACATTATTCTGAATCTCAAGCAGATTCCGCTGAAAATGAACGTCGAAGATCCCAAGACGTTGTACCTGAATGTGGATCAGCCGGGCGAGGTGACTTCGCGGATGATCCAGGAAGACTCGGATGTTGAAATTCTTGACCCGGATGTTTACATCGCTACCGTCAGCGAAGGCGGAAGCCTGCGCGTGGAAATGCGCGTTCAACTGGGGCGAGGCTACGTTTCCGCAGAAAAGAATTTTGACGAGGACTTGCCGATTGGCTACATTCCCGTCGATTCGGTGCACTCGCCTATCCGCAAGGTGAATTACACGGTGGAGGCGGCGCGCCTGGGACAGATGACGGATTACGACAAGCTCACTCTGGACGTTTGGACCAACGGGTCGATCTCGCCTCAGGACGCCATCGGCTACGCCGCGAAGTTGCTGAAGGATCATATGAACATCTTCATCAACTTCGAGGAGCCGCAGGAGGCGGAAGCGGGTTCCGCAGAAAGGTCGCCTCTGATCCGCAACGAGAATCTGGACCGTTCGGTAGAAGAGCTGGAGCTTTCGGTCCGCTCCTATAATTGCCTGAAGAACGCCAATATCCAGACCATCCGGCAATTGGTGGAAAAGACCGAAGCGGATATGCTCAAGACCAAGAACTTCGGTCGCAAATCCCTGAACGAAATCAAAGAAATCCTGGGACTTATGGGGCTGAGCCTGGGCATGAAGTTTGATGAAAGGGGCAATCCCATTCCGCCCTCTCAAATTCAGCCGCCATCGCAGCCGCCCGCCCAGGAGGAAAGCTCGCCTCAGGCTTAAAACAGGAACAAATCATGCGTCATCGGAATTACGGTCGAAAACTCAGCCGAAACACTTCCCATCGCCGCGCCTTGCTGCGTAACCTGGTGACTTCCCTGATTCTGGAAGAACGCATCGAGACCACCGTGGCCAAGGCCAAGGCGGCGCGCGGGCTTGCTGAAGAGATGATCAGTCTGGGCAAGCGCGGGGATCTCCACGCGCGCCGGTTGGCCGCCGCTTACTTCCTAAGCGCGGTCGCGGTGAAGAAACTCTTTGAGGAAATCGCCCCGCGCTACGCTTCGCGGAACGGCGGGTATACCCGGATTATCCATACGGGATGGAGAAAGGGCGACGGCGCGGATACAGCCGTGTTGGAGCTGATCGGAACTGAGGTGCTGGCGCAGCGCGCCGAAGCCCGCGCCAAGCGCATCGAGCGACGGCGCAAAGCGGCGGAGGAAGCTCAGGCGGCGGAACGAAGCGCCGCTCCCCCCGAAGAAGAATCCGAGAAGGAATAGTGCGACCCGCGCCATGAGGCCGTTTGGTTATGGACGTCAGCCGGCCGATGCTCCGTCACACGCTTTCGACTCTGGCCTACCCATGAGCTAAAACCCTCCACGGCGCGCCCGGCGCCTTTGCTGATTTTCGCGCCTGTGAGGGCGTCCGAACCCCGCATGAGATTCTTACCCATCTGAGCGACCTTCTGGACTGGGGTCTATCAACAGCCCAGGGAACGCCCAACTGGCACAGTTCAAAACCGCTTCCTTGGCATGAGGACACGGCGCGCTTCTTCGCTGCCCTGCAGGCATTTGACGACTACCTGGCTTCTGATCTTCCCCTGCGCGAATCCGCGGAAAAGCTCTTCCAAGGCCCCATTGCCGACACCCTCATCCACGTCGGCCAGCTTGCGCTGCTCCGCCGCATGGCGGGCGCTCACATTCGCGGCGAAAACTATTTCATCGCCGAGATTGCCGCGGGCCATGTCAGCCAAAACCAGCCCCCGCCCCGCGCCGAGTTTGACTGAACGCGGACGCCATAAGCCTTCGGCTCACCACAGTGTATGAAAACGTAGCGCCCCGCCTCGGCGGTTTCATTCTATATATATAAAGCCGGCAAGATGCCGGCGCTACAGACGCCTTCAGGGTCCGGCTTACTTGCTCGTACGTGGAACTGCCCGGCCTGTGCTTGTGGCGCGCTCGCTGAGCCGGGCCGCTTGCATCATAAGGTAACGCTGTTCCGGAACGCTTGCCGTCCGACTGGCGGCAATACGGTAGTGTGTGATGGCAGCTTGAGGGTCGCCAGCCATTTCCAACAGGTGGGCACGAACGGCGTCGAGGTGATGTTGGCCGGCAATTCGCGCATCGGAGTCGAGCGCCTTGAGCAGCTCAAGCCCTTTGGACGGTCCATGCACCATAGCCGCGGCGATGGCGTGATTGAGCGTGACCATGGGATTGTCGGACATGCATTTAAGGAGTTCATACAGCGCCAGGATCTGCGGCCAGTCGGTATCCTCGGACCATGCGGCTTCATCATGAACGGCGGCGATGGCAGCCTGAAGTTGGTACGCGCCAATTGATCCTTTCGACAGGGCCGCGGTGAGGAGCGCAAGGCCCTCCGAGATCTCCGTCTGATCCCACCGAGATCGATCCTGCTCCGCGAGCGGGATCAACTCCCCGTCCGGCGACGTTCGCGGCGCGCATCGGTCAGCAACATAAGCGCCAGCAATCCTGCGACCTCCGCATTGTCCGGAAGCAAAGCGTAAACGGCGCGTGTCAGTCGAATCGCTTCGCGGGAGAGTTCCAGCCGCTGGAGCTTTGAGCCGGTGCTTGAAGCATAGCCCTCGCTGAAAATCAGGTAGAGCACGTGCAGCACAATCCGGAGTCGCTGGGATCGCTCTTCGTTCGTGGGCAGACGGAACGGCACGCCGGAGGCCTTGATGCTGGCCTTGGCACGGCTGACGCGCTGCGCCATGGTCGCTTCGTGAACCAGGAAGGCGCGGGCGATTTCGGCTGTGGTCAATCCACCCATCGCCCGCAACGTCAGAGCGATGGCTGACGACGGGGACAGAGAGGGGTGACAACACATGAAAAGCAAGGTGAGGGCATCATCCTGATCCGTCTCGGGCTCAGCGTCCGCCACAGGCGTCAGACGGCCCACCTCGATGGCCGCTTCATTCTCCCGCCGCCGCCGAGCCTCTTCGCTGCGCAGGTGATCCATCATGCGCCGCGAGGCCACCTGAATCAGCCAGCCGCGGGGATTGTTGGGAACGCCTTCCTGCGGCCACTGAATCGCCGCCGCAAGCAATGACTCCTGAATGGCGTCCTCAGAGGCGGCAAAATCGTGGAAACGGCGAACGACCGCGCTGAGCGCTTGCGGCGTGAGTTCGCGCAACAGAGATTCAATGGCTGCATCCATAAGCAGTCGATCCCCTGTCCCCTGCCAAGCCTGGCGAGGCTTCTCCTATAAGTCTACTTCACCAGTTCTGCTCACTTCGGTTTCGCGATGCTCTCTGCGCGAGCCGGTTGACGGAAAACAATCCTAGGCGCTGTCATTCCGAGTTCTTCGCTTGTCATTCTGACGCCGAACCCTTCGATTTCGCTCAGGGTAAACTCCGCGAGGAATCTCGCTTTGCCAGTAAAGAGCTTAGCCTGCATTATTCGCGAACCGACAGCGGAGCAGGCGTGTGAGACGTTCCGTTCTGCTTGACGGTGGTTCGGAAGAATCGCCGGTAGGCCTCGGGCGGCGATTTTCGGTGCTGGAGCCGAGAGCA
>CADDZJ010000003.1 GCA_902812415.1 Acidobacteriota bacterium | reverse complement strand
AAAACCAAATTTCAGATTCAAGATTTCAGAAAGCGGCTGTCATAAGAATAAGATGCAAACTGTCTCTTGTTTTCGTGAATACTGCTTCTGAAATCTGGCTTTGGTTGCAGCTCTGCTGCGCTGTGGTAAATTCTTCCCCATCCTGCACGCGAGCGATGAGACCTGTGATCCTGTTTACTCAACGTTGAAAGCGGGCGCGTATTCAAGCGGCAATTCAATAATAAACTGAGTTCCGACAGGCCAGTTTTCCTCCACGCGGATGTTTCCATGATGTTCGGAGACGATCCGGCTTACGATGGCCAATCCTAACCCCGTGCCGCGCGACTTGGTGGAAAAATAGGGCAAAAACAATCGCTCCTTGGCTTCCGGCGGAATGCCTGGGCCGCTGTCGGCCACGACCAGCGTGACCATTTCCCGCTCGGCTTCCAGGCGGGTACGCACCCAGATATCCTTGGTCACGGAGCTTTCCAGAGCTTCGGCGGCATTATCGATCAGGTTCACCACGGCCCGCTTCATCTGTTCGGGATCGGCGCGCACCACGGGGAGGTCTGCCGCCAGATTCCTGTGAATGGTGACGCTGGCCAGGCGCCCGTCGAAAACTTCCAGAGCCTGCTCGATGATCCTGTTGAGGTCGGTGGGGACGGGCTGAGAGGCGGGAAAACGGGCGAAGTTTGAGAATTCATCCACCAGCGTTTTGAGCGTAGTTACTTCGCGGCTGATGAGCGAAGCGCTCTCCACTATCGAGGACAGAAGATGAGGTGGCGCGCCGTCAGGCGCGGATTTTTCAATCAGACGCTCGATGCGATCAGCGGAGAGCCGGATGGGCGTGAGAGGATTTTTGATTTCGTGGGCGATGCGTTGCGCCACCTCCTGCCAGGCGGCGCTCCGCTGCGCTTTGACCAGTTCGGTGAGGTCTTCGAGCACCATAATGAACCCCACTGCGCCGTGCTGCGCGGCGACGAAGGAAAGGGTGAGCCCCACAAACGCGCGCTGCCCGCTCAGCCCCAGCGTCAACTGGCGGGTCACCACTCCCTGGCGCCGGGCGCGACGGAAAAGCCGGGAAATTTCGCGGGCTTCATCCGGAGCGAAAAGGTCTGTGAGATTGCGCCCCGCTTTGGCGCTCTCGTTGCCGAACATCCGCTCGGCGGTGGTATTCATCTGGGTGACTTCGCCCTGAGGGTTAAAGGAGATGACGCCGGTGGGAACGTTTTTAAGGATCACCTCAATCGTATTCTTGCGCTCCTCAAGCTCCCGATTGGCTCGCTGCAAGTCGGCCGTGGCCTTCTCAATGGCGCGGTGGCTTTCCTGAAGCTGCGCGGTCATCTGATTGAACAGGCGAATCAAGCTGCCAAGTTCGCCGTCTGCGCGCGCAGTAATCTGCCAGCCGAGGTTGCCTTTGGAAACTTCGTGAGTGGCCTCTGCCAAAGCCTGCACGGGAACCGTAACCTGCTTGGAGAAGAACATGGCGAACCACGTGGCGACAAAAAGAATCAGGAGGGTGAGCAGCAACAGAATCAGCAGGTAAAGCCGCTTCAGGGAGTTCTTTTCCCGGCTGAGTTGATCGTAGCGCTGGGATTCCTGTTGAATCTGATTGGCAATCTGTTGAATGTTGAGGGGCAGGCGGTGAACGCTGACGACTGCGCCCAGGTTATTTCCGCTTGCGTCCTCAACGCGCTGCGCGGCTAAAAATAGTTCCGAATCCGCGGAGCGCATGCTGGTGGTGAGGCCGTCGGGGGGAATCTTTCCGGTGGCTAGGGCAGGGAAGGCGCGCTGGATCTCTTCAAGGGAGGGCTCCGGCTCGCCGGCCCGGGCGAGCAAGTGTCCGGAAGAGTCGAGGCATAGCACTGACTCCAGTCCAAGGGCTTCGTTCAGATGCCTCAGATGTCTGGCGAGATTCGCCCGATTGCCAGCTTCCATATCGTTCTGGAGCCGAACGAGCCCTGCAAGATGTTCAGAACTCTCGAGAGCCGCCTGCTGGGATTGGCGGGAGAGCTCTTTGGTAATCTCGGCGGCATCCCGGCGGACCGTATCAAAAGGAATGCCAAACCATTTGTCGATGCTGCGATTGATCAATCCGTAGGCAAAGAGGAACAGAAAGCAGACTGGGACCAGTGAAAGCCCCAGAAACGCCACGACCATTTTGGTCTTAAAGCGGGAACCGAGTTGATTCTGCCGGCGCTCGACCAGAAGCTTCAGCAGAATGCGCATCAGGATGAGCGCGAAGATCACAAAGGCGATGAAAACGAAGGCGGAGGCCGCGGCCAGAAGGAAGGTTTGAAGGGCGTTGCGGGGGTGAATGAAGCTGAGATTGAGCGAAGCCTGGCTCCATCCTAGCAGAAACAGAACCGGCACAAGAATGAGCAGGAAGATCAGAAACGCGCGATGCGACTTTTGTGTTTTCTCATCCATGGCGCGACTTCATGCAGGGGAAGGCTCAATCCGGCTTTCCTGCTCTGAAGAGATAAGCGGCTTTTCTCCATTATGGGAAAGATCCCGCTGAGGCAGATATTCCGCGAGCGGGCATTTCCCGCAGTCGGGCGCCTGCTTTTTGCAGTGATGCTTGCCAATTTCAACCAGCAAGGCATGAAACTCATTGAAGAGCTGCGGGTCCCGGGGCAGTTGGCGATGGATCAATTCCTGGGCGGTTGCATAATCGGCGTTTGACGGGAGCCATCCATGGCGGGAAAGAATCCGCCGCGTGTAGGCATCGGCGACGAAAAAAGGCTTTCGGCCCGCATAAAGCAGGATGGCATCTATCGTCTCATCCCCCAGCCCCTTCAACTTCATCAGTTCCTGTCGCAGCAATTCTGAAGGGGTCGAGAACAACGAATAAAGCGAGCCTTGATGGCGGCGATCCAGCCAGGCGACGAAATTCGAGATCGTTGCCGCCTTCTGTCGAAAGAAACCTGCCGGGCGCACGTAAATTTCAAGCTCTTGCGGGCTCATCTGGCGAAGTTTTTTCAGTTTGAACAAACCGGCCTTGCGCAGGCGCGCGAGAGCTAGAGCCGCATTCCGCCACGTCGTATTCTGGGTGAGAATTGCCCCCAGGATCACCTCCATGCGCGTGCGGGCCGGCCACCAGCCTTGAGGGCCCAACGTTTCAAGGAGCGTCCGGTAATAGTGGATGAGCAATGCTCGCCGCTGCCGGTCGGAAGCGGTCTCGGGTATTCCCATATGGGTTAAAGTTATGCTCTGGAAATGACGATGTCAAGATTAGGCAGCCTCGTACGCAGGCGCTTGGAAGGCTTTCGGGAAGCGGCTGAATTTCTGCGAGGCTCGTTGAAAAAGTTATGTTGACCGAGAATGTATCTCTGAGCGCGCAATCTATGTCGGGCAGGCTGGGAGAGATTCTGCTGAGGGAAAGCCGGATTTCGCTTCAACAGCTCCAACTTGCGCTTGAACACCAACGGTCGCACGGAGGAAAGCTGGGAGAAGCGCTGGTGAATCTGGGTTTTCTGACCCACGAACACGTGACGGAAGCGCTTGCTGCGCAATACGGAATTCCTTCGGTCAAACTCAGCGAATTTCCAGTTGATCCTGCCGTCGTCAAGCTGATCCCTATGGAGATGGCGACGAAGCATCACGTGCTGCCGCTGGTGAGAACCGGCTCCTCCCTGACGCTGGCCATCAGCGACCCTTCCAACGTTTTCGCTTTGGACGATGTGAAATTCCTCACCGGACTGCATATTGAACCGGTGCTGGCGTCTGAAACTGAAATCGATCAGGCGATCAAAAATCATTACGGCACGGCTGAAGATGTTGCGCGGAAAAAGGAAATCGACGAACTGGTAAGCTTCCTGGACGAGGGCACAGCCGAAAGCGTGGAGCTGGATGAAGACGAGGAAGGCACGCTGAACCTGGCGGACCTTGAAAGAGCCGCTGAGGAAGCGCCCGTCATCCGCCTGGTGAACTACATTCTGATGGATGCGGTAAAACGCGGTGCAAGCGACATTCACCTGGAGCCTTATGAGAAGGACTATCGTGTCCGTTACCGCATTGATGGCCTGCTGCAATCCGTCATGAATCCGCCGCTCAAGCTCAGGGATGCCATCATCAGCCGCATCAAGATTATGGCCCGGCTCGACATTGCAGAAAAGCGGTTGCCGCAGGATGGGCGCATTATGCTGAAGTTGATGCACCAAGGCAAGAGAAAGCAGCTCGACCTGCGCGTTTCTGTGCTGCCGACCCTGCATGGCGAAAAGATCGTCATGCGCCTGCTGGATAAGGAAAACCTGAGGCTCGACATGACGAAACTCGGCTTTGAGCCTGAGTCGCTGGAAAAGTTTCAGAAGGCTATCTTCAAACCCTATGGCATGGTGCTCGTAACCGGACCTACGGGGAGCGGCAAGACCAATACGCTTTATTCTTCCATTGCCCAGCTTAATAAAGAAGACACCAACATCATGACCGCTGAAGACCCGGTGGAGTTTCAGTTGCCCGGAATTAATCAGGTTCAGATGAAGGAGCAAATCGGCCTGAATTTCGCCGCAGCCTTGAGGTCTTTCCTGCGCCAGGATCCCAATATTATTCTCGTCGGCGAAATCCGCGATTTTGAGACAGCGGAAATTGCGATCAAAGCAGCGCTCACAGGCCACCTGGTGCTTTCCACTTTGCACACGAACGATGCGCCTTCAACGATCTCTCGTCTGATGAATATGGGCATTGAGCCTTTTCTGGTGGCAACTTCGGTTCACCTCATTTGCGCTCAACGCCTGGTGCGCCGCATCTGCTCGGATTGCAAGATTCCAGACCCGGCAAGCCCGCAGGTTCTGATAGATGCTGGTTTTACGCCTGAAGAGGCCCGGACCGCGATGCCATATAAGGGAAAAGGTTGCAATACGTGTGGCGGGCGAGGCTACAAAGGGCGCGTGGGCCTTTATGAAGTGATGGAAATCACCGACGAAATTCGTGATCTCATCCTGGTGGGAGCTTCCGCGCTCGAATTGAAGCGAAAAGCCATCGAGCAGGGGATGATTACGTTGCGTCGCAGCGGATTGATTAAGGTCAAGTCGGGCATGACGACGCTTGAGGAAGTTATCCGTGAGACCGTGCTTTAGGGAGAATTGATCCGTTATGCCGCTTCCAACCCTGAGTGATCTGCTGAAACGCCTGGTGGAGATGGGAGGTTCCGACCTTCACATCACCACTAATTCCCCTCCGCGCATTCGCATCCATGGCGAATTGAAGCCTCTGGATGACCTTCCGGCCCTGGGGCCTGCCGAGACCAAACAGCTTGCCTATAGCGTGCTGACCGAAACGCAGAAACATCGCTTTGAGGAAACATTGGAACTGGACTTCTCTTTCGGAATCAGGGACCTGGCCCGCTTCCGAGGCAATTTATTTAACCAGCGCGGATCAACGGCGGCCGTTTTCCGAGTGATTCCATTTGAGATCAGGACCTTTGAGCAACTGGGCCTTCCTCCGGTGCTTCGCAAGCTCTGCCAGAAACCGCGCGGCCTGATTCTGGTGACCGGCCCGACGGGCAGCGGAAAATCCACAACCCTGGCGACGATGCTCGATTTGATTAATGAAACGCGCTACGAGCACATGATCACCATCGAAGATCCGATCGAGTTTCTTCACAATCACAAGCGCTGCCTGGTAAACCAGCGCGAGGTGCATGCGGATACTCACTCGTTCTCGAATGCCTTGAGGGCGGCGCTCCGTGAAGATCCGGACGTGGTGTTGATCGGGGAAATGCGCGATCTGGAGACGATTGAATCCGCTCTGCGCATCGCGGAAACCGGCCACCTGACGTTTGGAACTTTGCACACCAATTCCGCCGCCTCCACGATCAATCGCATCATCGATGTTTTTCCCGCGCACCAGCAGTCGCAGGTGCGGGCGCAGCTTTCGCTGGTATTGGAAGGGATTTTATGCCAGGCGCTTTTGCCTCGTGCGGACGGCAAAGGCCGGGTGATGGCGATGGAAATTCTGACGCCCAATCCGGCGATTCGCAATTTGATCCGTGAGGACAAGGTTCACCAGATCTATTCCATGATGCAGTCGGGCCAGGAAAAATTCGGCATGCAGACATTTAACCAATCGCTTTATTTGCTTTACCAGCGCGGCCTGATTACGCAGGAAACAGCCCTCGGAAGGTCGGGTCTTCCCGAGGAGCTTCTGGACATGATTCAGCGCGGCGCTCAGGCTCCGGCAAGCGCCCGCCCGGCTGTCCTGACGCCGGTGGGCAAACGCTAAAGCGCTTTTGCACTTGCCGCGCCTGTCCCACAGCGAGGCGGCGCGTCAATGGATTCTTGAAGCAGTCCGGTATCCATCATTGGGGATAGGGCTGCTCGAAGGAGCTTTCATTATGCCGACGTTGCAATTTCCTCAATCCTCCGGAAGGCCTCAGATGCAGGGAGGCGCCAGGGTCTTGACTCCCAGTGGAACGGCCAAGCCGTTTCGTTTGGCGGCAGCCGGAAAGCCAGCCGTCGAAAAAACTCGCGCGGCGGAAAGCGAAGCGCAGCCCAAAATCGGCAAGGTCAAGTCCAAGGAACTGGCGATTTTCACCCGCCAGTTCTCCGTGATGATTGATGCTGGCCTTCCCCTGGTGCAGTGCCTCGAAATTCTCGCCTCGCAACAGCAGAATAAGCATTTCTCTGAGGCCCTGAGGCGTGTGCGCGGATCGGTTGAGAGCGGTTCAACTCTGGCTAATTCCATGCGCCTGTTTCCCAGAATCTTTGACGACCTCTATACCAACATGGTGGAAGCGGGCGAGGCGGGCGGCATCCTGGACGGCATCCTGCGCCGCTTGTCCACTTACATCGAGAAAGCGGTGAAGCTGAGACGCGCGGTGCAATCCGCGATGATTTATCCGGCGGCGGTGCTCATTATCGCGGCGGGCGTTATCTTCCTGCTGCTGTGGAAAGTGGTTCCCATCTTTGCGAGTCTGTTTGTGGGGCTGGGAGTGGAGTTGCCCCTCCCCACGCGCATCGTCATCGCGTTGAGCCATGCCGTCGCGCATTTTGCCTGGATCGTTATTCTAGCTGCGGGCGCTTCCGTCTATGCGGTGAAACGCTATTACGCAACGCCTGAAGGCCGCATGAAAATTGACCGGTTCATTCTGAAGATTCCCGTCATCGGGATGCTGATGAGAAAGATCGCCGTGGCGCGCTTCACGCGCACCCTCGGCACTTTGATCACCAGCGGCGTTCCGATGCTCGAGGCGATGGATATTACGGCGCGCTCTTCCGGCAACGCAGTGATTGAGAAAGCCATTCTGGATGTCCGCAAAGAGGTCGAGGGAGGGCAGACCATCGTCGATCCTCTCAAGGCGACCGAAGTTTTTCCCAATATGGTCGTGCAGATGATCGGCGTGGGCGAACAGACCGGAGCGCTCGACGCCATGCTCCAGAAGATTGCGGACTTTTACGAAGACGAGGTTGACGCCGCTGTGGCCGATCTGCTGACAGCCATGGAACCGATCATTATTTTGTTCCTCGGCGTGGTGGTCGGAGGAGTGGTGATCTCGATGTATCTGCCGCTCTTCAGCCTGATTGGAAAGCTGGCCGGCAGCGCAGGATAAAAATTGCGGCAAGACGAAAGCCGATCGTCTTTCGTCTTTAACTTTGCAACTGCATCAGTCGCTGGGCTGCTTCGTTGAGCGTTGCATCCGTCTTGCTGTAGCAAAAGCGGATTTGCTGACTGCCAAGCTCTGGCCGGCTGTAGAAGCTGCTTCCAGGGACGACAGCCACTCCGATTTCTCTCACCAGATAGCGCGCAAATTCCACATCGTTCGCAAAGCCGAAATCTGAAATATCCGTCATGATGTAATAGGCGCCCTGCGGCTTATAGCAGCGGAATCCTGCCTTTTCGAGCGCCGGCAGGAATCGGTCGCGTCGCGCGGCGTACTCCTGCCTGATTTTCTCGTAATAATCGTCCGGCATTCGCAGCGCTACCGTGCCCGCTTCCTGAAGCGGCGCCGGCGCGCCTACGGTGATAAAATCGTGCATCTTTCGGATGGCGTTGGAAGTCTCCGGCGGCGCCACAGCGTAACCCACACGCCAGCCGGTCACGCTGTAAGTTTTCGACATGCTGTTGATCGTGATGCTGCGCTCGCGCATGCCGGGCAGAGCCGCAATCGAAATGTGCTGAGCGCCATCGTAAACGAGATACTGATAAATTTCATCAGAAACGGCGTAAGCATCCCAGCGCCGACAAAGCTCCGCGATGGTTTCAAGCTCAGCGCGGGTAAAGACTTTCCCCGTGGGATTGTTGGGAGTGTTTAACACAATCGCGCGCGTGCGCTCGTTGAAAGCGACGGCTAACTCTTCCGGGTCAAACGTCCAGGCAGGCGGCCTGAGTGAGACAAAGCGGGGAACAGCGCCGCAAATGATGGAATCAGGCCCGTAATTCTCATAAAAAGGCTCGAAAACCACTACCTCTTCACCCGGATCGACGATGGCAAGGAGGGAAGAGATCATGGCTTCGGTCGCGCCGCAGCAAACCGTCAATTCGCGCTCCGGATCGATAATCAAGCCTGTGTCGCGCTCGAATCGCTCCGCAATGGCCTGCCGGAATTCTTTGGCGCCCCAGGTGATGGAGTACTGATTCACGTCGGCGCGGATGGCGCGAATGGCGGCTTCTTTCACCTGTTCCGGCGCGGGAAAATCCGGAAATCCCTGCGCCAGGTTCAGGGCGTCATGCTCCATGGCCAATCGCGTCATCTCGCGGATCACGGATTCCGTGAATTGTTGCGCCTTGCGCGAAGTCAACGCGCGTCGTGTGATTTGCATAATCTTAGTGATGACTGCAAATTATGGTGGCAACCTCTGCTGTAGCGCCGGTGTCCACACCAGCGGTTTCTGGCGCTGGGGCAACGCCGCTACAAAAACGCTGTCACTATAATTTACGGACCTCTGTCGTGCGGAGGTGCGACTTCATTTCCCGAATCTTCCTCCTACACCACTCGAAGCAGTTTACAGTGAACTGCTGCAAGTTTAAAGCCGAAAATGGTCACTGGTGCGGCAAGGCCCGACGTGGTTCGGATTTACTGATCGGACGAGCGGAGTCCGCAACCGCGCGGCGCTCTTGGCCTGAGCGCGGGCAGCGCTTAAAGCGCGCGTCGCTTGTGAGCAGGCTGCGGTAAATCATGCTGTCGCGAAGCACCGCTTCCACATACGCCCGAGTGTCGGTGAAGGGAATGGTTTCGATGAACTGGTCCGGATCCTGCACCTTGCTATTCGCCAGCCACTTTTTCACGCGAAAATCCCCGGCATTGTAGGCGGCCAGAGTTTCAGGGACGTTTCCGTTAAACGAGCGCAGCAGATTGCGAAGATAGCGGCAACTGACGCGTATGTTATAGCTTGGGCTGTAGAGCGCCCGGGTTATCCTTCGCCGCCGTCGCCGCCCGCGTACGCGCAAGGTTGCCGTGCCAGGCTCCATCTGCATCAGGCCACGGGCCTGGGTCGGGGAAGTAGCGTGGGGGTTAAACGCCGACTCCTGACGAATGATGCCCATCACCAGATACGGGTCCAGGCGGTTGGCCCGCGCGTAACGCCGCACGATATTCCAGTAAGCGCGAGGGTAAAGGATGGTCCAGAACTCTCTCGTTAAAGAATCGAACGGATATTCGCTATAACGCGGGACCGCGCGGCGGGCTGCAAACAAGGCGTTGGCCGTATCTTTCTCCGCAACGTAAATGCGGGCCAAAGCCAAAAAAACGTTGGCGTCCTGCGGGCGGCTGGCGATTGCGTCCTTGAGGTATTGTTCCGCCAAATCATAAAGACTGAGGGCCGCGAGTGTGTCGGCAGGTTCCAGAAATTCGTTCGTATCCGTGTCGTTTTCGCAGACGCTGATTTCAACCGGCGCGCGGGCGGGAATCACGATTCCCAGGTCTGCGAGCGCAGACGCGGGATGGGTTATATCCGAAGCCGATGTTCCTGTGGCTGCTCGCTCGGAACTGTTCCGAAGCCAGCGCCTGGCCTTGAGGCCGTAATAGCTGTTGGCAAAGCGTCGCTCCAGAAATCGGAAAAACTCATCGGCCTGGGAAGAATCGCCCTGACGGCTCTTGAGCCAGCCCAGCCAATAGAGGGCGGCCGGAGCGCGTGAAGAGCTGGGATAATGGTTTATAAAATCGCGCAATGCAGCTTGCGCATCATCCATTTTCCCGGCCAGCACGTTCGTCCACGCCACGCGCCACGAGGCCTCGGGAGCGAATGGGTTTTGCGGGAAATCGTGCAGCAGATGTTCATAGTAAGGCGCTGCGGTCTGCCAGAAACCCTGGCGTACAAAATAGCTCCCTGCTAAAGCCAGAGCATTGCCGTAGTAAGGCGAACGGGGATAGTGCTGGTAAATCTCATCGAGCGCGTGCAGCATGGAAGGCTCATCGTCAGCCCGCCCATAGGCATCGACCAGCAAGGAGAGTCGTTGCGCATCCGCCTCTGGATTCTGGGGTATCGGCTGGCTGAGGGCCTGGATGGCCTCCGAATAGCGGCGCAGGCCGATCAAGCATCGCGCCCGCGCCAGGCGCCATGATTCCTGTAGCGGGCTTTGCGGTTCGCTTAGCAGCAGATTGTCGTATTCATTGAGCGCGCGTTCATCAAGGCCGCGCTCGAAGAATTTCTGCGCCCGTTCGGTCTTGATTTCATCGGAGACTTCCGGAAAGCGGGAGCCGAGGCGCGACCGAAGCTCGCGGAGAGCGCTTTGGGCGCTTGCAGCCTCTGAAGCGGTGGGAAAGTTATAGTACAACTGCTGGTAGGCGCGCGCAGCGGCAAGGTCGTTTTGCTGGGCCGTATAGGCTTTCGCATAAAGCAGCAGCGAGGATGGGCGAGAGCTTGCTTTCGGGTTTGCATTCAGAACTGCGAGCGCACGATCCGGGTGGCCAGCCTGGATGAGCAGGCTAGCCAGAAGGTCCATCACGCGCAATTGGCTGGCGCTTTCGGGGTGCCTGAGGTTAAAGCCGGTGAGCGTGTGGATGGCGTCTTCATCGCGATGCAGACGTTGGTCCGCCAGCGCCTCGTAATATTCGGCGAAGCCTGAAAGGGAACATTCCGCTTCAACCGCTTTCGCCAGATCTTCCGCCGAGGCTTCGTACATTCCAGCCTCGTATTCCCGATACCCCAGAGTAAAGTAGGCCAGCCCGCGAGCCTCATCGCTGCGGGTTGAGCGCGCGTAGCGCCGCAAGGCGTTCCAGCCGCGGCGGGATACGGCCCGCGCGGCAAGCGTCTTAAGGGCCGGGCTTACCGCCGCGCGCGATGGGATTCCCGCGAGGCCGATCGCCAGGGCCACGAGCGCGGCGAGCAGGTGTCGATGTTGGGAGCAGGAGAATTTCACTTTGCAGGCAGGGGATAATCCGGTCCCAGGAGGGTTGCGTCGCTGCGAGCCAGAATCCTCACGATTTCCTCGTGAAAGTAATTTCTCTCCTCGATCACTCCAGGGCCGAAGCGGCTTTCGTAAGCCTGCCGGCTCCGGTCGATGTGAAATCTGAGGCGGCGATAGAGGTCTTTGTGGGACCGCCCCTGCTCCACCTCGTCTCGGTTATAAAGCTCGATCTCCGAGACCAGAAGGCGGGCATATCGCATCGCGTCCTGGTGCAGCTTTTGTCCGGCGTCGCTGAGCCGCGAAAGTGTTGCTTCCGCGGCGCTTTCCACCGGACGCGGAACATCTATCGCGGGCTTCTCAGAAACCGACTCCGAGGTTGAAGCTGCGCCTCCGGCGCGCCAGGCCTTTTCAAGCCCCTCAAATTGGGCATTCACCGCGGTGATTGAGCGCTCGAACTGGGCGCGCAACTCCTGAACGCTGTGTTCGATGGCCTGAAGCAGCTCACCAAACCGGCCGATCTCCTCCTGAACTCGCGCGCGCGCCTGGCCTAGCATCTCGTGAGGACTTTGAGGATGATCCGACAAGGCAAGAGTTCCCCTTCCATCGAAAGTTATTATGGCATCAGTGCTGCTTCGGGTGTCAAGGAAGGCACATTGTAGGGTTGTATCTCCGTTCGATTTTGTAGCAGTGAGTTTAGCTGCCGGATAGCGGAGTAAAGCCGCGTCGACGTCAATACGCTGTTATGTCTGGAGGTGCTGGCAATGGGTGCAGGTCAGTCAGCGGGCCTTGCGTTGAGGCGGCGCGCGAAGAACGCCAGCCCCAGCAGGCCCGTGCCAAACAGGAATATGCTGGCAGGCTCGGGGGTGCGGGCGGCGGTGTTCGCCTCGGCGACGAGCAGAACGCGACCGTCGGCATTGTCATAGTCGAGCGCCCACTTCTCAAGCCCGTTGTCGAATGTCGGGCCGAGGAAATTGGCGAACGTTCCGGTAAGATCGCCGGGGGGTGAAGTCCAAGAAAGCAAATTGCTCGCCGACGGTGGGAACAAAGCCGTTTTCGAGCGTCACATCGAGTATGCCATCGAGCGCTGCCGGTCCGCTCACATCAATCGTCCCGAAGCTCGTAGCGCTTGAAATCAGCTCATCGAGCGTTCCAGTGGGCGTCATCACGTAGCCCGGGCCTCCGGGGACAATGCCGGCGTTGCCGACGCCGAGGGTTGCGCCGGCGCTGACGGAAATTTTCCCGCCGTTCGCCAGTGTGACGAAGGCTGCGATGTCGCCGGAATTGGCGACCATAATCGTCATGGAAAACGGAAGTCCCCGAGAGCGACTTGCGGTCCGTAGAGGTCGTGCGACAGCTGGAGAAAACATCCTTATCCGCAGTGCCAGCCGGTGAAACCGCCGACCCGTGGGGGCGGAACTTTAACCCTGTTAACGTGGGCGGTGGCCGCCGCTCCGAAGCGGTTGCGCGCCAGCCGGTGTTATCGGATGTTGTCAGCTTTCCCCGGGCTGAGCAAGCCGAGGCTTTACCGCAAGCCTTCCCAGATGCGGGTTCCCATCTCCGGCGGGCCCGCCCAACTTGTGCTGAAAGCCTCCCGGTTTTCTGAATGGGGGTTGCATTTTGAGTGTCCTCGCCGCCCCGGAATGCCTTGCGTATTAGCCCAGCGCGAAGGAAACCAAACGGTTTTTCGCGCTTTTGATCCTCAAAAGGGGTTTGAACCAGGAAGGAAGGCGGTCGCCCGCATGGATTACGATCCGAGCTATCGCACCAATTGGGTGCTCGCGCCGGATGGTCTTCGTCTGGCCTGGATCAAGTGGGATCCGGCAGAAGCTCACATTCACGTTCTCTCACTCTCCGGCGGCGCTGACGGCCTGATTCAAGCCAGAGGTGAACGCGAGGTCACGGTCGAAGGAGCGTCGCACTTCCACACCCTTACGTGGTCAGCAGACGGAAAGGGATGGTATGTGACGACACAGTTGCCGGCGAGTTGGGCGCTGCTTTACGTGGACCCGCAGGGCAGATCGACGGTTCTCCTTACACTTTCCAATCCTTTCTCGCCCGATGTCTTTCTCTCTCCTGACGGCCATCACATCGCCTTTACCGAAGAGAACCTGAGCAGCAATCTCTGGCTGCTGAAAAGCCGCTGACAAGAGCCAGGAGCTTTTGGCCGTAGCGAGTCCTGGCGTCTCTACACCTTCTTCATGCGGCGCCAGGAAATCAAGCCGACCGCCAGCAAACCGCCGCCCAGCAAAAACAAGGTGGCGGGCTCCGGCGTGGGAGTAATTTCCGCCATCACCCCCTGGGTTTGCGCAAGGGTAACACCGGCGGTGATGTAAAGCGCGTTCTTTTGAGTGCCCGCCTTGCCGTTGCCAAAGACCAGCGTCCAGAGGGCGACGTTGGTGATGGGCTTGCCGGAGAGATCATCCAGCATGCCCAGGAAGTCTCCGTTCGAGGGGTTATAGGCGCTGATTTCGCCGCTGCCAAAATTGCCTACCAGCAGGTCGTTGCTGAAAGGACCGAAATCGGAGGGCGCCATCGCCATGCCCCAGGGGACGTTAAGGCCATCACCTTTCCCCGGATTAATGAGTTGCTTGATGAACGCGCCGGTTGCATCGTTGAATTCCGCCACGGCGCCGTTGCCATCTCCTACCTCAGGCAGCCCGTCTTTACCGATCGGAGCGTAAGCGACGAAGAGCGTGCCATTCATATCCTCGACGTTATAAGGCTCGTAGCCCGAAGGCAGGCTGGGGTCGGTGATTGAAAGCTTGGTGTTGGCGCTCCAGTCGCTGTTGAAGACTTCGATTCCGCCGTTGGCGTTGAAGTTGGCGGCATAGAGGAGGCTCCCCGTGCCGTTGATGGCCAGCCCTGTATACACATCTTTCGGGGGAGGAGCGCTGACTGAGTTGTTGACCTCGATCACGGCGCTTGTAAGGCCGCCCGTGCTTCCCGGATTCCATCCCGAAATCGTGCCGTTCAGATTCGCAAAGATGAAAATCGACTTGACGGTTGCGGTTCCTTGGGTAGCGAGGGGGAATCCCGAGCCGGTATTGAACACAACTCCCGTTGGCCCGTTGGGCGGGAATCCATTCACGGAGGACACGGTAGGAACATTGACAGTCAATGGAAGCTTCGCGCCCGTGCCTGTATAAAGAGTCGAAACATTCGTGCCCTGATCCGAAACCCAGAAAGGCGTTGAGGGTCCCTGAACCATACCCCAGGGATTAATCAGATTCGGATCGGTTGTCGTTGCAGGAATGGCGCTGCTGTTTGAGACCAGATTGGTTTGCACATACTGCGCCTGCATGAGTGAAGGGATCATGCAGAGTATGACAAGCGTAGCAAGGAACAGGTAAAAGGAGCGGTTCGTGGGCCGGGGACGCATAGCACTAACCTCCCTTTGAAATTGTGTGTGTCTATGCAAATTAGTCCGACCCCCGACGATTGTCAAGATTGCAACCATGAATTCCCGAATTCGGTAATAGCCTATCAGGTAGTCACTGTATTGACATACCACTCGATTTGCGGTATCTGGCTGCCGAAAGCGTTACCAGGCTTGTCATTCTGGCGCCAAGCGCAGCGAGGCGGAAGAATCCCCGTATTTTCGCCCTCACCGGAATTCGTCTATCCGGCAACCCAGCCAAAATTAACTTCCACTACAGATTTCATTTTATGAAAATCACTCATATAAAAATTATATAGTTAGGGTTCGTTTCGAAAAAATGTGTTGGATTGCATTTCTCCCAAGTCCCAGCCACTTTGCGGTCTCAGAGACCGCGGCAAAATATTCTTCGTTGATTCTAAAGATTGATTAGGGTTCGTTGGGAAAAATCCTATTCTTTGCCTATCCTCCCCAGCCTTGCAAACTGCCTTCGTCAGTGCAATGACCAGACATCCGTTAACCGTGCGGTCTCCGCTTGTAGTGGAAGGTTTCATGTTCTGCTCCCAATATTCTTACCTCGGTCCGCCCAACAAAGGTCGACGCGTTAAGGCTTGTAGATAGTCTACATTAGTAGTCTACAAAAATCAAGACGCGGACAGGCTTCAGCGACCCGTCGGGCGGAGATCGAGCAGGGGCGATCCGTCGAGCTTGATTCAATTCTTGGCTGCGGTAATAGGGGAGTACATTTCCGGGCGGCGGTCGGCAATGCGGTTAATTTCATAAATTCCGGGAATGCGAGCGATGCGGTTCTGGTCTGCAGCCGCAAGGTCCACATCAGCGTAGAGGATAGTTTCCTCCGTCTCGCCTGCCTCAGCATGGACTTTGCCCATAAAATCGACAATCTGCGAATGGCCGGCAAAGCGGAAGCCGCGCTCCTCGCCCACGCGGTCGGCGGCGACTACAATCAAGTGATTTTCGGTAGCGCGCACATTGGGCACGTGCTGCCAGGAATCTGACCCGATCGGGAAGTTGGTGGGGATCGCCAGCAGTTGCGCCCCCTTCAATTTCACCACGCGGCCGGACTCGGGAAACGTGCAGTCGTAGCAGATGTTGACGCCCAGCCTGCCGTGCGGGGTGGCGAAGATCGGAAAAGGTTTATCCCCGGGCGCGACGTAGCGATCGATGCCGAGATAGGGCAGATGAATTTTGCGATGTGTGCCGAGAATGCCTTCGGGGGAAATCACCGCCGCAGCATTATAAATTTTCTCCCCGTCCGCTTCGAGCATACCCACGATGGCTGTTGAATGAAGCCGTTGCGCTGCCTGCGCAATTTGCTGAGTGGAAGGGCCCGGAACAGATTCGGCTACGGGACGAGCTTCCTCCAGGCTCTCGAAACAGTATCCAGTCAGGGCGCATTCGGGGAAGACTACAATTCGAGCCCCATTCTGCGACGCGGCCTCAAGCGTCTGAAGAATCCTGGCCAGATTCGCAGCCTTATCGAGAATTTTGATGTCCATCTGGACCGCAGCGATTTTCATGACGACCTCTGCTGTAGCGCCGGTGTCCGCACCGGCGATTTTTTCGGCGCTGGGAGCCTGCCCTGAACGAAGAAGCCACGAGCCTTCGGCTCACCACACTGCATGAAAATGGCGCGTCTTTATTCCGCCTTGACCGGGATCACGCGCGGAATGCGGTCGTTCACAGAGGGCAGGGGAGCAAACGGCGCGTGAGGCTCCGTCTGATACCAATAGGCCACGGAGTAAAAGTTATCCGAGCGGTCATCTGCTGTGCCATGCTCGATGGTGGCTCGAATCGATTTTGTAAATGTGATCGGCGAGGCGAGCATAAAGCGGTACATCGACCATCGCGAACCTTGAAGTTCCCTGCCCACAATGGGCGCCCCATATAAGGGATAATAGAACGACTTGCCGCCAAAGTCCCACGCTCCCAGGAAGAAATCCTCGGAGCCGGTCCCTTGAACGGTGGGCAGCTTGCTGCCATCAACAAAGAACATATCATCGCCCTCGCCCCACCAACCGTCCTGATTCTCGATGACTGACATCGTGACGCCCACGAATTGCCCTCGCCCCTTCGCTTCCATCCAGACGTAGTTATTTTCGCCGTATAAATTGATGGTTGCGCCCGGATGGCCTTCATTCGGAGTGGCCTGGTGATACTCGGCATGAAAATAAAGCGTGTTTGCTGGAAGCGGATGGCGGTATTGCTGATAGTCGATATTGTAATAGACGGCCTCCGCCGACTCCTTTCCTTCGTTGGTCAGGGTGATGAGTGCGTGCTTGCGGAAGGGCATAGGGAAGAAACAGTTCAAAGCCTTTTCAGGAGAGACCATCAGAGGCGCGGAATGATAGGTGATGTATTCCCCCAGGCCGAGGCCGAAGAAATCGCCCACCGGAGCTTCGACGCTGGGCGTCGTCTCATGGTCCCAGTATATGCGCAGGACAAGCGTCTTAAGCTGCCATCGCTCGCGGCTGGCAATGGTGATCCAGACGTGAGCGATCATGCCCGGGCCGTCGGCATCCATCAGCACCAGAGATTTGCCCGGATCGAGACGGCGATAATCGGCGTTGCCGCCCGTGCGATCGTAACTGGAAGAACGTTTGGAGATGTAATCATGAGGCTGAGTGAGGCTGAAGAGCGCGTTGTTCCACTCTTGCGCTGCAAGAAGTCCTGAGAACATTAAAAGGCATGCCACGAGAACAAGCGGTTTTTTCATGAAGACCTCGCCAGGGGATGTAGTGGTTCGAGTAGCGCACGATTCTAACATAGACTGATGCATGGTGAGGACCAGGATTCATTGTTCGCTCGCGCAGGGCCGGGCGCGTGATGAAGATCAGGATTCAGCTCCGCGGCCTGGACGCCGTTTCCATTGCCAAGCGCGAGGTAAACCACTACACTAAGTGCTGCATTTCATAAGCGCTGACATATTTTTGCTGCTCCTCATCTGCCCCAACGAGTCGGGGCTCTCTCTCCCCGCTTGCGGGGAGAGAGGGAACAGGTTTGGCGCTCGCACGTCGGTGGCCTCTCTTTTTGCAAGCGGGAGAAGTAAAAACAGGGATCTTACCTCCCCTTTGGGGAGAGGGGCCGGGGTGGGGGTGCTCTGGGAGCGAATAATAGAGGAGGCTTATCGTGGCCAACGGAGCTGAGCAGACCATGCCATCTCAACCGCAGGCTGATCTAAGCAGAGTGCAGCGGTTCTTCGGCATCTTCACCGATCCGGTGGAAACTTTTGCCGCCATCGCGCGCAAGCCGGATTTCTGGGCGCCGCTCGTCGCCTTAATCGTCTTCGTTATTGCTATCACTGAGTTGATGCTTCACCGGATCAGCATGGAGGAGATCGTTCGGCGGTCCATTGAGATGAGCGGGCGGGCAAACAGCATGACTCCCGATCAGATGCAGAAAGCGGTGGAACAAGGAGCAAAGATTGGCGCTGTCTTCGCTCACCTCGGATTTGTTTCATTGGTGATCGTGCTGGTGATTGTCGCGGCGCTGGGCATGCTGATCCTGAAACTGGTCTTCGGACATCCCGTCGGTTTTAAAACAGCCTTTTCAATCTCAGCCTATGCTTTTTTACCTACAATTATCGGCGCGATCCTGGGGATGATTGTCATTGCCCTGGGCGATCCCGCCAGCTTCAATCCTCAGAATATCGAGCCCACTAACATTGGATTTTTCCTTTCGCAGCAATCAACTTCAAGGCCGCTTTACAGCATTGCCACTTCTATAGACTTCTTTACCTTTTGGGTTCTGGGGTTGCTGGGGATTGGGTTTGCAGCCGCAACCGGACGCAAGGCTCGCCCACGAAGCGTTTTTTTCTGCTTCCTGGGTTTATGGGTGATCTGGGTGCTGATCAAAGCCGGGCTGGCGGCCATCTGACCAGGGCCATGAGCGGCTGACATCGTCGCGGAAATCATTCCATCCCCACTTCTTGCGCCCGTCGGCTGTCACACTGCTTTCCATGCTTTCCCATTTTAAATTTGAGATTCTCGCGCGCGATTCCGAAACGCGCGCGCGCCGCGGACGGCTGCATACGCCGCACGGAACCGTTGAGACGCCCTGCTTCATGCCGGTGGGAACCTGCGGCGCGGTCAAGGCGATGACGCAAGAGCTGCTGGAGGAGTTGGGAACACAGATTATTCTCGGCAATACCTATCATCTATATTTAAGGCCGGGCCATGAAATTATCCGCGAGATGGGCGGGCTGCACCGTTTCATCAGTTGGCCCCACCCGATTCTGACCGATAGCGGCGGCTTCCAGGTGATGAGTTTAAAAGGCTTGCAGCGCATCACCGAGGAGGGCGTCGAGTTTCGCTCCCATCTTGATGGTTCCTCTCACTTCTTTTCTCCCGAGCGCGTGGTGGAAATTCAGCAGGCTCTCGGTTCGGACATTCTGATGATTCTGGATGAATGCGTTGCTTATCCTTCGAGCGAAGAGGCGACGAAGCGGGCGGTCAAACTGACGGGCCGTTGGGCGCGCCGCGCCCGGAATTTTTTTCTTGAGTCGATCAACCGGCGGGAGGACATATCTTCTGGAGTTCTTTATGGAATCATCCAGGGAGGGGTGGATAACTCCCTGCGCCAGGAAAGCGCCGAAGAGATGATGGAAATCGGTTTTGAAGGATACGCTTTGGGAGGCCTTTCGGTGGGCGAGCCCAAATCCGCCACTTACGACGTGACGGAATTCACTGCGGCGCTCACGCCGGAGGAGTCGCCGCGCTATCTCATGGGTGTGGGCACGCCCCGCGATCTGGTGGAGTGCGTGGCGCGCGGAATCGATCAGTTTGATTGCGTCATGCCCACGCGGAACGCGCGCAACGCCGGCATCTTCACGTCCGAAGGGCGAATGGTGATCAAGAGCGCGCGATACGCGCGGGACGAGCGTCCGCTTGATCTTGCATGCGAGTGCGCGGTCTGCCGCCGCTATTCTCGGGCCTACATTCGTCACCTTTTTTCCGCCGGTGAGATGCTTGCGGCGATTCTGGCCACTTACCACAATCTTTATTTTTACCTTGACACGATGAGGAAAATCAGGCAGGCTATCGACGCGGGAAATTTTGGAAGTTTCCTCTCAAAGGTCCGGGCAGGCCCCTTGGCATAATGGACTTCCAAAGAGCAAGATGGTAAAAGTCAAGCCGCCCCGCCTTTTGATCCCTTTAGACAGGCACGGTCCTTAATCAGTACAATAGGAATAAGGTTGACAGGTGTTAGATCGCATGTTGGTTTTACCCATCCTGCTAGCTGCTGAACCTTCCGGGGCGCAGGGTTTAACCAGTTTTATTCTTCTTCTGGGTCCGCTCATCCTCATCTGGTATCTCCTCATCATCCGCCCGCAGAGCCGTCAACGCCGCAAGACCCAGGAGATGCTGGCTACGCTCAAAACCGGAGACCGCGTTGTCACGAACGGGGGCATTCTGGGAACCATTGTCGGCTTCGGCGATAACACCGTCCAGTTGCAAATTGCGAACCAGGTCAAAATTGAAGTTGTTCGGTCGGCCATCAGCGGACTGCAAAGTGGGGAAACGTCTGCAGCGGCCAAACGGGCAGAACCCTCTGCGGCGCGGGAGGTTTCAGCGTCGGCCAAAGGACGGAAGTAAATTTTTTGTGTTGTAGCGGCGCAGGTTCAACAGGCAGCCGATGAGAAACAAATGACATCGTTTGGGAAGTAAGGCATGGAAAAAAGCATTCGGAATCGCACCATCCTGATTATCATTGTGGTCCTGGTCTGTATTTTCGGCATCATCGGTTTTCCTTCCACCTTTCAAAGACTTAAAGACAATATAACTGACCGCATCAAACTAGGGTTGGACTTGAAAGGCGGCACCTACCTGGTGCTTCAGGTTCACGTGGAAGACGCGGTTAATACCACGTCGGATCTCGCGGTAAGCCGGCTGCGGGATGATCTGCGCACGCGGAATATTCCCTATGCTGAGGTGCGAAAGACCGATGCCACGCACATTATGATTAAGGGCATACCTCAGAATCGCTGGGAGGAAGTGCAGGCGCTGGCGCAGGATCAATTCCCGGACTGGTATGTGGAACGGGTGGCAGGCGACCCCACGTCGCGGCTGATGACGCTCAAAACCAGCGAAGTGGCGACGATCAAGAACGACGCTTATACCGAAGCGATGGCTACCATCCGGCGGCGCGTGGACGCGCTGGGGATCACGGAGCCGGAAATCGCAGAGTACGGGCAGGGAAGCTATGAACTGGTGGTCGAACTGCCGGGCGTCAGCGACCCCACTCGCGTCAAGGATATTATCCAGTCCACGGCCATGCTGGAGCTCAAGATTGTTCGCGGCGGGCCTTACTCCAGTAAAGAGGAAGCGATGGCCTCATTTGGCGGCGTTCTGCCGCCGGATACCGAACTGCTCCCGGGCACGAGCGACTCGGGCGCGCCAGCCTGGTATCTGGTGGACCGCATTGCGGCCATCACCGGGCGCGACCTGAGCGGCGCGGAACCTTCCCAGGACGCCAATGGGCGCCCCGATGTGAATTTCACTCTCACTCGCGCCGGCGCCTCGCGGTTTGCCGAAATCACCCAGCGGAATATCGGCAAGCAACTGGCGATTATTCTGGATAACCGCGTGCAAAGCGCGCCGGTGATTGAAAACCAGATCAGCGATCGCGGCCAGATTGAAGGGAATTTCACCACACAGCAGGTTGCCGATCTGGCTCTGAAGCTCCGTTCCGGCGCGCTGCCGGCTTCCATCTCGTATCTTCAGGAACAGACGGTGGGGCCCTCGCTGGGCGCCGATTCCATTCGCCACGGCGTGGAAGCCTGCATTATCGGCTTCGTGGCTATTCTGCTTTTCATGCTCGTTTATTATCGCGGCGCAGGCGTGAATGCGGATGTCGCGCTGATTCTGAATCTTTTGATCCTGATCGCGGCGCTGGCTTATTTTGGCGGCGTGCTGACGCTGCCGGGCATTGCGGGCGTGATCCTGACTGTCGGCATGGGCGTGGATTCAAACGTCCTGATCTTTGAAAGAATCCGCGAAGAATTGCGGATGGGCAAGACGGCGCCCGCAGCGGTGGCGGGCGGATTCGATCACGCTTTCAAGACGATCATCGATACGCACGTCACCACCGTGGCTGCGGCGGCCATTTTGTTCACCTTCGGCACGGGTCCCGTCAAGGGTTTTGCCGTGACGTTGACCATCGGTCTGGTGGCTAACCTGTTTACCTCGGTCTTCGTTTCGAGGGTAATCTTTGATTACGTGCTCTCCAGGCGAGAACGAGGGGAAGCGCTGAGCGTTTAGCCAGTGGCTGAAAAACGATGATGCGCTCTATCATTCTGAGCGACATCGAAGAATCTCTGTATTTGGAAACTAGATTTAATACCGAGATCCTTCGTCTCCATCGGCTCCTCAGGATGACAGAAAGCAGGGGTTTTTCAGCAATCAGTAAGGCGCACATTGCGCGAAGAAATCCTGGGTAAAATTCAGGGAACTTAAATTGTCTGACAGGTGTCAAATCTAGAAGGAAGGAAAGGCAGATAGCGCATGGAGTTCTTTCATAATCCCCAGGTTGATTGGATGGGGAAGAAGAAATACTTCATCGTCGTGTCGGTTATTCTTCTGATCGCCGGCATCGCTTCCATCATCGTGAAGCATGGTTTGCAATATGGAATTGACTTCCGGGGTGGAACGCTGGTGTATGTGAAATTCGCCCACAATCCCGACCTGGATGCGATCCGGCGCCAACTGGATCAGGAAAACCTCCATCGGGCGACCCTGGTGCGCTATGATGCTGAGTCCAAGCATGAGATTATGATTGGCCTGGATTTGCAGACCACCGCAAGCCAGAACGCGCTGGATGCTGGCAAACAGGCTATTGTGAAGGCCTTGACCAATCTTTATGGCCGGGGCCCGGCGGGCAAAATCGATTTCAACAATGCCGGCGCTCAGACCATCGCCGATCATTTGCTGGTAAATGACCCTCTGCGCCTGGCCGGAAAGGGCGCTGACGTTGCGCAAAACACATATAGCCGCCTGGCTCAGGCCATGGTGAACTACCGCAACACGCCGCCTCGTGAAGGTCTGATTGCAAACTTTAGCGATCTTTCGGCGGTGCCGGGCGTTAATAATCAGGTCATTTCGGACCTCGAAAAAGATTTCTATCTTTCTCAGTTCTCCGTCTTCAATACGCAGATTGTGGGCCCCAAGGTGGGGGCGAAACTGCGCCAGCAGGCGCTCTACGTGGTGCTGGCGGGCCTGGCGGCGATGCTGGTTTACGTTTGGTTCCGATTTGAGTTAATATTCGGGGTCGCCGCAATCATTGCGACATTTCACGACGTCATCATTACGCTGGGGATTTTTTCCCTTCTGAACAAGGAAATTACATTGACGGTGATTGCTGCGTTTCTGACCCTGATCGGCTATTCGATGAATGATACGATCGTGACATTCGATCGCATCCGCGAGAACATGCACTTGAATAAGCGGGAGAATTTCCGCGATCTGGTTAACCGCAGCATCAACCAGGTGTTGAGCCGGACGATTCTGACCTCGGGTTTGACATTTATTGCCGTGCTGGCTCTTTTCCTTTTCGGCGGAGAAGTGATTCACGGCTTCTCTTTGGTCTTGGTGGTGGGCGTGATAATTGGCACGTATTCGTCTTTTGCCATCGCCAGTCCGCTGGTGCTGTACTGGGAGGATCGGGCGCGAGCGACGGCTTATGGCGGCGGGGGGGTGAAAAAGTCAGTTGCCCCGGCTCCCGCCCCACAGCCGGCTGGCAAAGACAGGCGGGCGAAGCGCGAGCCGGCCGGCGCGCGCAGGTGAAAGCGCAGATGAAAGATGATTTTTTTCGATAAAGCGCATGGTAACTTTTTTGGGAGGATTCACCCATGTTTGACCAAGCATTGCTTGATTCATCGCCGGAACGGGCGCCGGTCCTGGGCGCGATCCATTGGATCATTTCGGTCGTGGTGGGTGTGTTGGGCTTCCTCGCTTGGTATTTCGTCGGCTCGTTAGTCTTTGGGCGTCCTGAGTCGCACACGGCGCTGTATGTTCAAGGGCTTGTTTTCGGGTTCGTTCCTTTGTTCTTAACGGCGCTGATGCTTTGCTACGTTTACGCAGACTCACACCGGACGGGGTTCAACACCATCCTGTGGTTTATCGTGACCCTGATCTTCAGTTTCGCCGGATTTCTGGTCTATCTGATTTACACAGCGAACAAGACCAAAAACTGGAAAAGAGCCACAATGCCCATTGCGTACATTATCGATGGAATTGCGGTGGGCGTCATGGTCTTAATCCCCTTGATTTACACGCAGGCGCTGCCGAAGGCTCAACTGATGACCTTCCTGGCGGCTCCGCCCCCGCCTCCGCCTCCTCCTCCACCCCCTGCGGCTGCTCCGCCGAAGGTGGTGGTCCATCGAGTGTCGGTGCAAGACCTGATGAAAGCGCCGACCGTTATTCCCAAAACCATCAAGCAGATTAAAGATGAGCCCGAGCCGCCCACAAACGCCGGCGTGGTGGGCGGAGTTCCGGGTGGAGTCCCGGGAGGCAGCGAAAGTGGAGTGATTGGAGGCGTGCTGGGCGGCCTTGGCACCGGGGCTCCCCCTCCACCGCCCCCGAAGCCCAAAGTGCCGACGCGAATTCGCGTGGGCGGCCAGGTGGAAGCGGCCAAGGCCATCTATCGACCGATGCCCACCTATCCACCTCTGGCCAAGATGGCGCGCATCCAGGGCGTTGTTCGGCTGGAGGCCGTGATCAGCAAGGATGGCACCATTCAGGACCTGAAGGTTCTTAGCGGCCATCCGTTGCTGGTGCAGGCTGCCTTAAACGCGGTGAAGCAATGGCGATATGAGCCGACGTTGCTGAACGGCGTTCCGGTGGAAGTGGTCACCGAGATCGATGTGAATTTCACGCTGTCGGATTAACAGCATCGTGCATGGCTTTTCTCTCCGCCCGCAGCATCGAGCGAGGCGGTGGAAAAGCCGACAGCGGTCAGCCGTTGGTTTTCAGCATGCAGAGCCCGAGTTTTACGGAGTTGCTTGCTGAGAGGTGAGGGCTGATCGCTGAATGTTATTTCTTTAACAACCTTTTTAGGAGGATAAAACATTATGATTGGGGCGAAATTCCTTGCATTGGGGGCTTGGTTATTCCAGGAGCAGGCTTCTGTGGGCTTTGATCCCATGAGCATGTGGCATTCCATGGGATGGCCGGCGCGCGCGGTCGTGATTGTATTGTTCATCATGTCCGCCTGGTCCATTGCGGTGATGATTGACCGTTACATTGCTTTCCAGGCTGCTCGCAAGCAGTCGCGGCTTTTTGCGCCGGCGGTTGCGGGAGCTTTAAAGGAAGGCAAGATTGACGAGGCCATTGCGATTGCAGAACAGAATAAGCGAAGCCACTTGGCCAAAGTCGTTACGGCAGGTTTGCAGGAATTCCAGGCGCATCAGGCGACTGCGGAGATTTCCGGCGAAGAAATTGAGGCGTCCAAGCGGGCTCTCGAGCGAGCCTCGGCCATCGTTCACGCGGAATTGAAGCGGGGCGTTCCGGCCTTGGCCACGGTGGGCTCCACGGCTCCGTTCGTCGGCTTGTTCGGAACGGTGCTCGGCATCATCCACGCGTTTGAGGGCATTTCAGCCGAACACACCACCGGATTGGGCGCAGTCGCGGGCGGCATCGCAGAAGCTTTGGTCACCACGGCCATCGGCCTTCTCGTCGCGATTCCGGCTGTCTGGCTCTATAACTACTTCAGCAGCAAGCTGGAAGCTTTCGATGTGGAGATGGATAATTCCTCATCGGAGCTTATCGACTACTTCATTAAGAGAACCGAACGGGGGAAGAAGTAATGGCAGTCATCGGCAAAGCACCGAGTGAAGTGTCAGACATCAACGTCACCCCGCTGGTGGATGTGATGCTCGTTCTGTTGATCATCTTTATGGTGATCACCCCCATGCTGCAAAAGGGGGTGAGCGTGGATATGGCCAAGGCGCTCAATGCGGTGGATATGGCGAATGCCAATAAGACCAACGCAGTCGTCATTGCCATTACGCGCGACGGGAAAATCTACCTAGGCTCGAAAGTGATTAATGCGGATGACGTGACGAGCAAGGTCAAGGATCAGATCGAAAATAAGCTCGATAAGACGGTCTATCTAAGGTGCGATGCTCGCGCCAAGTATGGTGACGTGACCAGTGTGGTGGATGACATCCGGGCGGCAGGCGTCGAGGACCTGGGCCTGCTGACCGAAAAGGTCGAGCGTCGGCCGGGAGTCCCATCGACTGCAACCCCATAACCTGACTGACGCAATCCGGCCCTTTTCGGATTAAGGAGGATACGACTATGGCAATGGCCGTTGGCAAGAAGGGCGGCCCTATGAACGATATCAACGTCACGCCGTTGATTGACGTGCTGCTCGTTTTGTTGATCATTTTCATGATCATCGTTCCCCGCACGCCCCACGGGTTGAGCGCGCTCGTTCCGCAGCCCAATAAGAACAAAAAGCAGAACGAGGCGGTCTTGGAACGAACGGTCGTGGTGACGATCGATGCCAATCAGCAGGTTGCGATCAACCAGACGCCCGTCTCCATGCAGGACCTTGGAAATCGCCTGGAAAATATCTTCAAGACTCGCAATGAGCGAATCATGTTCGTAAAAGGCGATCCCAATATACCTTTTGGGACAGTGGCGCAGGTGATTGATATCGCTCATGGCGCGGGCGTTGACAAGATCGGATTGATCACCAAACAACTCGAAAACCAGTAATCCCCGCTCTTTGGCCAATGGATGGAGGGTTTTATATGAAATTCTATAAGTTTGCCCCGGTGGGCTTAGCGCTTCTGCTTGCGGGTCTCTCAACCGGATGCAACAAGCTCAAGGCTCGTGACCAGCTTAATAAAGGGGTGATTGCTTTCCGCAATGCGCAGTTTGCGCAGTCGGTGGAACATTTCCAACAGGCGGTTTCCCTGGACCCTTCCCTGATCACGGCCAGGCTTTATCTCGCAACGGCATACGCTCAGCAGTACGTGCCGGGCGGCGAGAGCGCAGACAACATCAAGATTGGCGACCAGGCCATCAAGGCGTACGAAGATGTCCTGCAGATTGACCCGAAAAATACTAACGCCCTTGGTAGCATCGCCCAGATTTATTACGAGATGAAGGATTTCGACAAGGCGAAGCAATATCAACTGCAGTTGATGAAGCTCCAGCCTGACAATCCTGATCCCTACTATTGGATTGGAGTGCTGAACTGGATTCCATGCGCCAAGCGCCAGATGGAGCTTCGGCAGAAGCTCAATTTGACGGTTCCGAAGAATCCGGCAAATCCCGACACGCTTCCGCCTTTGCCCAAAAAAGCGCGCGAAGAGTTGGCGCAGCAGAACGAAGCGCTCGTTGACGAAGGCATTAAGTCTTTGGAAAAAGCGATTGAACTTAAGCCCAACGATGGGAACGCCTATTCTTATCTGAATCTGATGTATCGGCAGAAGGCGGATCTCGAACCGACGGAGGAGGCAAGGCAAGCTGATCTGAAAAAGGCGGATGAATTGACCCAAAAGGCCCTCGCTTTGATGAAAGCGGCGGCGGCAAAAGCCAAGCCGAGCGCGAGCTAGCTTGCGCGCTTAGAACAACGTTTACGTCTTAAAAATCGAAGTCCTGTGAAAGCCTCGGTATGATCACCGAGGCTTTTCTGTTTCTACAGTTGATTTTGCGTCGAGTTGCTCGGGATGATTTGTCGCGCGCAGTATTTCAAGCTGGCAAGCTTCGGTGTGGCTGATTCCTCTCACCTGACGTGTAAAGGCGTCAGGTGAGAGGAATCACGGCATAGGAGCGGGAGGAGGTGCGCAAAAGCGCCGGGATCGGCGCGTAGCGGGCTCCGTTGTGCGTTTTATGGTTTGAGAATCGCGGTGACCTTCAGCGTGTCGTAACGGGTAGCCACGGTCAGTGTTTTCCTGACCGTAGCTACCCCTACTCTCTGCGTAGCGGTAGCAGAAAACCCTCTGGATTCGTCCCTACCGACTAAAACTTTTGCCGGCTGTAGGTGGTGATGAGTGGCGGGCTGAGCGTGCCGCTGGGTCCTCCGCCCACGGAGAGATTGCCCAACTCCGTGTCGTAATGGAGAGGACGGCCACCGCTCATGGTCACGTTATTGGCCAATATCGCTCCTACGGAATAACCGCTGCTGCCGCCGCCACTTAGCGTGACGTTGGCTCCTGGCGCGTCGACCACGGCGGAGATGGCACCGTTTCCGGATAAGGTAATATTACAGCCGTTGCAATTGTCATTCACGATGACCTGGGCTGGCAGGTTGTTGGAGTTGCTCACCAGACCCTGGCCGGTGATCGAAAACGTGCTTAGAACATTCAGAATGACGTAACCTGGCTGCCCGCCGGGCCCTGTGACGTTAATCTGGGCCTGACCGGACTCAGAGAGAGTGTTAATGTAATAGACCGCCGGTGAGGAGGAGGTTCCCCCCACCAAAGTGATCGAATTTTGTCCCGAAATATTGATGTTATTGATCAAATAAGGGTTCGACGATGTTCCGTTACAGGTGACTCCGGAGGCGCACGGGATGGTTGCTCCTGACCCCAATGTCGTAGTTGTGCTATAGCTGGGCGCTGCACCGGGGTTTGAGGCAAACTGAGAGTAATTTGCAGGAGGGAAGGGCGGTGACAAGGGCGGTGGAACAACCTGAGACCCTGTGACGACTTTCCCCAGAACATTTTTGGCTGAACCTGAATAGCCCGTTGGGCAGCCTGCCGGAGCGCCCGTCCCGATGATGACGTTCCCACCCGCAGTGACATTTCCGGTGAAAGTTACCCCTCCATTCGAGCCGACGGAAGCGCCCGTGTCAATGATATTGGGAGAGGACGAGTCGCAGTTTCCAGCAGGATTCAAGCCCCCGCCATAGGGGCCTTTCTTGGAGTCGTACGCGTCGGTGCAAGTTCCCGCGCTGCCGTTCATCGTGACCGAGCACAAGGCGTAGATTGCGTTTGTAAAGGTGTAGCTGGAAGACGTCGTGCCGGAAAATAACGTCTGGACAACGGCTCTCTCCACAGCCTTGGCTACTGTTGCTGAAGAGCTTGAACGGCCTGTCCAGGTTCCTTGCGAGGTAATGAGCCAGGTTTCAGTCGGGCAAGGTGTGGGATCCCAGGATCGAGAGCAATGGGCTGCATTGACGGACTGATAGCTCAGCAGGACAGCGTTTACAGAAAACGTGCCTGAGTCGTTGGCGTCGCCTGTTACCCGGACATTGGAAAGCGAACTTGCGAAGGAGTTGCTGACCACGTTGTTCGGATAATTCGACTGTCCGGATCCAAACGTGATGAACTGCACAGGGCCAATTGCCGGACAGCCCAGGATACAAGTGACGCTGTTCACGCCCACTTGATATCGGAGCGCCGCCTGGCTTTGGGTCATCGCGACATAGTTCTGGCTTCGGAACCAATTTAGCGCTTCCTGGATGCCGGCCTTGGCGAGGTAGTCCGCCTCGGTATTGAGTTTGTAGTTGTAGCTGGCAAGGGTTTCAGAGCGGCTGGAAAAAACGATGCCGGCCACGAGAACTGAAAGCACCAGTACGGCCAGCATCACCAGGATCAAGGCAATGCCTCGTTCCTTGCACCGCGCGCGGTAGCGGCCAAGCGTCCTGTTGGCGACAACAGGGGTGAAGGCAACAGCGGGCTTGCGAAGCGTCAGGAAGCCCGCCACAGCCTGCGCTGCATTCCGAATGAGGCGCTCCAAACTTTTTTTAGCGTTGTAAAGATTTATTTGCCGTCTTGTTCGCATGCTCATAGCCATTTCTCACTGATAATAGTTGGGTGGAATGGTGATCGCGCTGGCATTGGTCACCAGAGGCGCTGGCAGATAGACGCTGGCATTTTCGTTATTGATTTCCGCTCCCGCCGCCAGATTCACAGGCCGAATCTGGGTAGCCATGGTGTACCATTGCACGGCGCCCGTTTCCAGACTCTCAGGGTTCACTGCCACGCAAAGATTGATGACCACCGTACCCACCACCGTGATGTTGTTCGGCACGATCAAAATCTGGCTGGTTCCGGAAAAACTGAAGATGGGTTGCCCCGATGGCCCTTTGCCGTTGGCCATGTTATAGAGAACATTCTGCACCATCGGATAGGCCGGCTGGCTCGTGACGGCCGGCAATGGGGGAGTGGTCGTAGGAAGCTGAGTGAAGGAGCGATAGAGCGTGTAAAGCGTATATGGAACCCCATTGATGGTCACCGAAGGCGCGCCCGAAGGCGCATAGAGACTATAGGACACGTAGTCCTGGTTCCCGTCGTTGTTGATGTCTCCATAAAAATCCAGCGTGTGATCGTTCGACTGGGTGAGTGAAGAATCATAGAGAATGCCGTTGACGTAGGGAAGTTGGTAAGTATTTTCAGCGGGCTGACTGGTATTGGGATTTGGATTTGAGTTATACCCCGCCTGGCCAATCTCCTGGGTCATCACCTCCAGGGCGGCGCGCGCGCTTTGATTGGATTCGGTGGTTACCTGATTGCCCTGGTATCTCTTCTGAACCTGGGCCATAAATTGGAACACCGCGCCCATAATCAACGTGATGATGGCAACGCTGACCAGCAGCTCCAGCATTGAAAAGCCAGCCGTGGAGAGGATCGATTCCTGTTCTCGCTTTCTGGCGGCGGAGGTCTGGCTCATGGATTCCCGCTTGCGCGGGAATGACTGCCACGGGCGATTTCCGAGAAGGCCCTTCGCAATTTCGGCGCGATGTCTTGCGTCAACAGCGGCGGTTAAATTGATCTGAGGTTGTATCTTCATGGCATCGCTTCTAATTGGGATTAGACAGCACGCTGGTCAGAACGATAATCGGCTGGCCGCCTACCGGGTTCTCGGCGCTTAACGCAAAAACGGCAACCGTGATTTGTTTCATGGCTGGCCCGCCGGTGGGAGAAACAAGGTCCGTAATCTGCCACTCGCGGATATAGGCAATGTTAGAGAAGCTTGCGCAACCGCCTCCCGTAAGCTGAATTCCATTAACGTCCAGAAAGTCAGCATAACCAGGGCTTACAGAGGAACAACTGGGCGTTGTGGCGCTGATCGAGCCGCCCGCTAGCAATCCGGTTGCCCAACTGCTTCCTGTAATTCCGGTGGTGTTGCACTGAGACGGTTGTGAGGACGCGGGTTTGGTGCAACTCGAAAAGTCAGGAGGATTAACCGGAGTCTGGGTCTGCGCGCCAAGGGAAAGCAGCTTTTCCATCTTATCCTGCGCGTAAATGGTGGCCCGAGTCACTTCGGAGCCCTGATTTTTGCCGGTCACCGAAGCGGTGAAAATGATGGCTCCCAGGCTGAAAACTGCGAACAAAGCGATCAGCACCGCAACCATGGTTTCAATCAGGCTCAGGCCGCGATCATCATGCCAGTGACGAGTGATGAGTGAAGAGTGGCGGATCATTTCAGAAAGCTCTAGTTTCTTTCCAACTGTCGGCCCCAGGCTCTTTCTTTTGCGGTCCCGCGCTGCAATCCGAATGACGCGGTTGCGATTCTCGCCGGCTGGGTTCATTCTTCTACCTCATCACCCATTGGGATGTGCCGGAATTCCAGGTCCATACCGCAACTCGCCCGCCCAGGGAAAAAGTTACGGCGTCCACGAGATTATCCGGGTTTGTGATATAGACGACTGCGCCGCTGTTGGTGAGTGGGCCGCCGTTGCTGTTAACAGGCACGCCGCGGGTGTTAAAGTAAATCTGGAGAAGCGCGGGGCAGTTCGCTGGGTCGGCGGTGATATCCCCGGGGAACACGCTAATGCCGTTCGGCCGACAACTGGAATACGCATCACCCTGGGCTGCGTATTGCGTTCCAAGGTCAATTTGGGGCGTGCTGAATGGGTTGTAAGGATTCAGTCCTCCGGAACAGTTGCTGTCCACGGAAGAAGGGGTATCGCCGCAGAGTCTTTCCATCGTAAAAGTCCCATTGGTCGTGCTGATATTCAGCCGGTATGGAGCGTACTGCGAGGCCGCTTTCATCCTCGCCACATTGGCGAAGTTGGCGAGGTTGGCGGCATCCGCATTCAGGTGGTAGTCTTTCAGGGAGGTGAGAGCCATCGGCACTGTCATGGCGGCTATAATGCCGGCCACCGCCACCCCGATGATCAGTTCGATCAATGAAAAGCCGCAGACCTTTTCCGATCCCATCTGTATGCCCGGATTCTTAATTTCATGACCCTGCTCCGGGGTTTCCATATAGACTCCATCGGCGGATGACGGCTCTGACCTGAGAACTCCCCAATTTCAGAGCCTTTTCTTCGGTAGAGCGTGCATGTCACGATGCGTCGCTATTTTTTAATTTCATGTCGTCGGACGACGAACAATTTCCCTATTTTTATGTTAAGTTCCTTCTTTTCTTTTAATTACAAGAAACGAACACATTAAATCCATAAGTCATTTAGATTCTTTAAGATACAAGAAATTTTTGAAATTATTGGTCAAAGGTAAGCCAATAAGAAGCCAATAACATCCTTGCTTTCAGCAAGATGGTATTTTCTTGCGTTCACCGACCCTAAACATTTTTTTTGTTGTCGTCACGCATTGAGTCAACTCTGAGTCTTTCTCAGGAAAAGATGAAAAGGGTTCTCGAAGCTTCTGCTGCTGGAGCCTGAATTCCTGCAAGCTTCCGCCCGACTTTAAGCTGCCGACAGGGAGCCTTTCCAGATGCCTTGCCTGTTTCGCCTGCGTCCATGTTAGAGAATGTTCAAGGAAAGCCGTATGGTTGCGGTAGACGGTACGCGGCCTTTGCAAGTTGATGAAGAGCACGATTCTTCTCGGCCGATTCAGAGATTTCGTCTTCAACCGAGGGGAAAGAGTCACGCCCAAACCTGCATTATAAAGGGAGACCCAGGCGTTCCTATTTACTAACAAGTTATCAGGCTTAGCAGTTTCCGTCAAGCAGGAGCTAATTTTTTTTTTCAAAATACCGATAAAAAGTTTTGAACTTCAGGATTGTATATTCAATAACTGGGAAATGCCCGATGAGTGGCCCAATTGCCCCAAATCAAGCGCAGTTGAAGCGCAGTGAGACTGGATTCAGCCTGATTGAGATTTTGGTAGTCATTCTCATTCTCGCAATTGCGACAGGAATGGCGACCGAAATTGTCACGGATATTCTTCCCGGCGTCCGCGCCGATAATTCCGTTGAACTGGTTGTGGCGCAGCTTCGCCAGGCCAGGCAAGCAGCTATTGACCAGCGGCGGAATTTCATCGTCACCTTCAAAGGCGCCAATGAGATCACCGTTGTGAGGCAAGAACTGGACGGGGCGCTCACACCGATCGCGGATAACTTTCTCAGCCAGGGAGTGATCTATACGGTGTTTCCCACGGTACCCGATACGCCGGACGGGTTTGGAAACGGACTTCCTGTTAATTTTGCGGGCGGGAATACGGTGATCTTCCTGGGGGATGATACTGCGACGGATGGGATGGGACGGTTGGTGAATGGAACGGTTTTCATGGGCATCCTAGGCAAGCCGTCGGCCGCGAGGGCAGTAACTGTAATGGGCGCCACGGCGAGAATCAAAGGGTACAGCTATAACGGAACCCGTTGGTTTTGAACATCCGAACGGGGAAAGGCTATCGCAGGTGAGGAGAGGAGGCTCGTTGCCATGAACAGCGAACGTGGTTTCGGATTGATCGAGGTCATGATTTCAGGAGTCATCCTGACCGTTGGTCTCCTGAGTTTGGCCTATATGTATGGTCAGGGCATGACCGTTGTCATGTCCTGTCAGCAGGAGGCGCTTGCTCGTCAGAAAGCCCGAGAGGCCATGGAAGATGTGCTCACGGCGCGAAACAATGAAACACTCACTTGGAATCAGATTAACAACATCAGCAATGGCGGCATTTTTCTTGATGGTCCCCAACCTCTTACGAGTCCCGGCAGCGATGGCATGGTTAATACAGCCGACGACGGACCGGTGGAAACCATCATCATGCCAGGGCCGGACGGCATGCTTTCGGACGGCGTGGCCGTCCCACTGAATGGGTATAAGCGAGAGATCAAAATCACGACGATCAGCAACGTCTTAAAACAAATCACCATCACGATCACTTATCTGACGCCCACAAATGTGACAGGAAGCTATCAATTGAATTGCTACATCTCCCCTTATGTCTGATCAGTTGACGAAGCTACAGATGGAACAGAGATTCTCACTTCCGCGGTCAACGCTGCTTTGCCGATCAGGCGCCTGTCACAGGGCAGGGTTGCCCAAGCCGCATTGGGCGTCAGATCAAGGCATGGCTCTTATCGAAGTGCTGGTGGCGCTGGCCCTCACCGTCGTTTTACTGGGTGTGGCTTTCGGCTTCTTGAATGATCTTCAGAGCATGACGGAAAGCGTTTCCGCCATGTCGGAGGTCAATGAAAATCTGCGCGCTTCCGCAGACCTGATCGCGCGTGATTTTTACGCGGCTGGGACTTCGATTCCCATTGGAGGAGTTCCGATACCCAGCATGAACGGCATCACGAGCGTGAAACGCCCGGGACCCGGCAAGACGGTTTTTCCCTCCACCGGCAATGGCAGCGGCGGCATTGTTCTTTCCGTGATCACGCCGGGTCAGGGCTTGAGTGGATTCATCAACGGCAAACTTTCTGATGAGGTGACCATCCTTACGACAGATGAGCGCTGGATTTCCCAGAATCTGCCCGTGGCGAATATCACATCGTCTTCATCCAGCGGCTATACCGTCAGCGTTAACGTCCCGGGACCTCCAACCTGCACTCAAAACTGCACGATGGCGCCCGGAGGCGCTTATAACGTGAATGTCGGCGACCTGATGATGTTTTCGAGCAGTGCGGGCTACGCTCTGGGAATGGTGACTCAAGTCGATACGAACAGCAACATTCTTTATTTCGTGTCAGACCCGCTTGGTCTGGATCAGGTGTGTGCTGGCGCGCCAGGGTGCGGCGGAACCATTGACAGTTTGCAGTCTGGAGGAAGGTATCCTCCGGTGACGCTGACTAAAGTGGACATGATCACCTATTATCTCGATAACTCGAATCCGGCGCATCCATACACGTTGATGCGCGAACTGGACAACAGTGCGCCCAATCCTGTCGCTTACGGAATTGATAACCTGCAATTCACCTATGATCTGTCGACGGGAGGGGCGGGGAATACCAACCTGCCAAGCCCGCCCAATCCGAACCAGATCAGCAAGGTGAATCTGTGGATCTCCGGAATATCAAGCCACGCCTTGCGGAGAAGTCGCCAGTATTACAGCAACTCAGTTGCTTCAGCGATTACGCTTCGTAACCTGGAGTATGTAGATAAATATTAAAAACGTTCCGACGCGCCGAGAGCCGCTGAGGGCGGGAGCCATATGAGGGGAAAACGTCATGCCAAGCCGCAGAAAACAATCCGGGATCGCCTTGATCGTCACGTTGTTGACGCTCACCATTTTTTCGCTTGCAGCGGCCGGGTTCATCTATATGGTGATGGATGAACAGAAGACGGTGGCGAGCGGAGTGGATAATTCGGTGGCTTTCTATGGGGCTGAGGGAGCGCTGGAGAACATGAGCGCGCAGATCGACACGCTTTTTTCTCATACCGCCTCGCCGACGCCTGCGCAGATCAATGCTTTAGATACCCAGCCGCCGGCTATTCCAGGCGTGATTTTCCCGCCAGCCGGCGGCCAGTTTCCTTCAGGCGGTTATTACATCGGCTATCAGACTAACTCCAACGGAGGCCTCTTATCGACCTCCGGCACGATTGGAGGCAGCGGTCCACTGGCGGGACTGCAGGGCGCGATTACCCACTTCACCTTGACGGCCATTGCGGAAGGCGCCGACAACACCGAGGTTAAACTGGTGCGGGAGATTCAGGAAGTTGCGGTGCCTATCTTTGAATTTGGCATCTTCTCGAACAATGACCTCTCCTTTTTTGCGGGGCCTGACTTCAGCTTCGGTGGCCGCGTAGCCACCAACGGTAATCTTTATCTGGCTGAGGGCGATGGCAGCAACTTGACGCTCCCTTCGAAGGTAACCGCCTACCAGAATGTGATTCGGGCGCAGCTCTCGAATGGCTGGACAACCTCCGCCAGCTACAATGGAAACGTCAATGTGGTGACCACGCCGGGTAATTATCGTCCCCTGGCCCGGAACGAAGGCAGCCTGACCGGAGGGCTGGGCAGCGCTCCTAACTCTGGCTGGAAGGCGCTCTCGCTCAACACGTATTACGGGAATATTCAGACTTCTGCCACGGGCGTTAAGCAGCTCAATATGGCCATCGCCTTTCAGGGCGCCGCCCCCATTTCGATTATTGAACGCGCTCAAGGGGCAGATACGCCGTTGCTCGCGCAGGCCCGCCTGGAAAATCAGGCCAGCATGCGGATTCTTCTCTCGGATAGTGCAAACAGTCTTCCGAACCCCTCGGGCGCGGTTTCGCTGAACACAGCGTTCCCGATTACCTGGTATACAGTGGACCCTTGCCATGCGCCTCTCGCGCTGTCTCCCGGCTCAGTACCGACGTTTAAGGGTAAGCCGCTGCGCGCCATCCTTGAACAGGACAATGATTTTCTGATTCCTGCGAATATATCTCTGATTGGCGGATACATTGAGATCGATATTCAAGTAAGTTCTGGCGCCTGGCAAAATGTGACCACAGAAATCCTTAAACAGGGCATCACGGCCAATAGCACTTTGCCTCTTTCGTGCACAAACCATCCTATTGTTCATCTGGAAGAGCCCAATCGTTATAACTGCAATCCTAATCCGGGCTTGACTCCTGGTGCGAAGTCAGGTCCGTGTGTCACAAACCCGGTGGGCAGCCTGAACCCCTATGATTACGTCCCGATCAACATGTACGACACCCGCGAGGGAAGTTTACGCGACGTCAATGATGGAAATATTTACCTCAATGGAGTGATGAGCGTTGTTGAATTGGATGTTGCGAATCTTCAGCGCTGGTTTGCCGGACAGTTCGGCAGCAGCGGAACGATGGCGCTGAATAACGGAGGTTATATCGTTTATTTTTCGGACCGGCGGGGTAACTTTGCTCCTGGGGTCGGAGAAACGGGCATGTTCGGCAACGAGGATATTGTGAACCCTGCTTCGCCTACCGGCGCTCCGGATGGCGCGATGGAAGCTCCCGAAGACGTGGACGGAGCCAACGCGGGCACAAGCAATTGGAACCAGGATTCGTTTGATACCTATGGCGCGAAACCCTCATGCGCCAGCGCCACTTCTCCGCTCTATCCTTGCCAGAGTATTGCGCCACTCGGTCCCACCGCTACTCCCAGAACCACGCTCTCGGCCGGGCAGGCTGAAAAAAATCCCGTTATCTTCTTCCGGCGCGCCTTGCGTTTGATGGATGGAACACTGGGGAATCTGCCTCCTTTGAATGTGGCAAACTGTTCGACGCCTGAAGGGTCAAACGGCTCAGGAGGATTCACTGTCGCGGCGGAAAATCCTGTTTATCTCCTCGGTGATTATAATGCCGCGCCAGCCGGAGGCTCATCATTTAGCGATATTCCGGGCGCTTGCCATGTTCCGTCTGCAGTGATGGGAGACGCCGTCACGCTGCTTTCCAATAGCTGGACAGACCTTGAAAGCTTTACTTCGCCTACCAACCCCGGCAACCGCCCTGCATCGACTACCTACTACCGTACCGCTGTGATGGGGGGCACCAACGTGCCTTTTCAGACATTTCAATCGGGAGGGACAAGTCCGATTTATGGTTACTCTATTTCGCAGGACTTTGGCACCGACGGCGGCGTGCATAACTTCTTGCGTATGCTCGAAAACTGGGGTGGCCAGACGCTTTACTACAAGGGTTCCATTGCAGATTTCTACTATTCCCGTCAGGCAACCGGAGTATTCAAGTGCTGCACTACCGTTTATAGCCCGCCGACTCGCGGTTATAGCTTTGATGCAGATTTTCAAAACATTTCTGACCTTCCCCCCGGCACTCCACGTTTCACGGATGTGAATGCGCTCGGCTTCCAGCAATTGTTTCTCTCCAGCCAATAACTCATCCGAATTGTTCACATCGTTTCGGGCTACGGCGTCGGCAAGAAATTTGCCGATGCTGCCCCCTCCGAGTGGTATCTTCAGGGATATCGGCTTGACGCGAATTCCGGCCTGTGCTACGGTCAGCGCCACGCGCAAATTGGCGAACGGTAAAGCTTTATGGCAGAGATTTTGAAAGTTGAAGGCTCAAGACTGGAATACGTTTTGGAGTGCGCCACCCGGCTGATTACCGATGGCAAAGTGGTGGCGTTTCCAACGGATACGGTTTACGGTTTAGGCGCGGATCCGTTCAATCTTTCCGCCGTGGCTGAGGTTTTTCGCGTCAAGGGGCGCGCCTTTAACCGGCCGCTGCCGCTGCTGGTGAGTTCAATTGACCAAGCCATTGAACTCACGAATGATCCTCCGCACCTCTTCTTTGAACTTGCCGAGAAGTACTGGCCCGGCCCGCTGACGCTGGTGGTGCCTGCTTCAAAGCTCATCCCCCTCAAGGTGACCGGCAACACCGGCAATGTTGGATTGCGCTGGCCGCGCGCGCCGCTGGCGGTTGCGCTCATCGCGGCCGCAGGAAGGCCGCTGACCGGAACCAGCGCCAATCTTTCCGATCACCACGTTTGCAAGACGGCTGCCGAGGTGGACGAGCAGATTGGCCGCCATCTGCCTCTCATACTGGATGGAGGGTCTACCGGCAGCGACGAGGCATCCACCGTGGTAGACCTGGCGGGGGATCATCCGCGCGTCCTACGCCATGGGCCTATTTCTGAAGAGGCCCTTAAGGAGTTGCTCGGCTGAGACGCTTTCATCCCCATCGTTGGATTTACGCCGGAATCCTCATCGCTCTGGCGGTCGGGGCACTCTTTGAACGCTCTCTTTATCGCGCCATCCGCGCCCAGGCGATGACGGATGAGGCCAAGCCGGCTGCCGCCATCGTGGTGATGGGCGCAGCGGAATACGATGGCGCGCCCTCGCCTGTCTATCAGGCGCGGCTTGATCACGCTTTCAGCCTGGAAGAGCGCGGCCTTGCGCCTCTCATCATCACCACCGGTGGAAGCGGCGGCGACCCGCATTACACCGAAGCGGGTGTGGGGCGCGATTATCTCATCCAGAAAGGAGTCGCGGCCGGAAAAATCCTCAGCACGGCGGAAGGCGCCACCACGTATCAGAGCGTATACGCTGCCGCTCAGATCCTCAACCAGCGCCATGCGCATACCTGCATCGCGGTGAGCGATGGATTCCATCTTTATCGAATCAAGCTTCTGTTTGCAAAGTTTGGCGTCACGGCCTATGGCTCGCCTGTTCCGAATAGTTCGATTGAAGCGGATTCCTACCTCCGAACTTTATATTCTCTGCGCGAATTGATCAGCCTGAATTTGTGGTACCTGCACATCCATGTGTGATCTGGATAACGTCGCAACGCTGCAATGCGGGCGTTGTATGGCAAGGTCGTCCATCTGGTTTTCCAAGCAAAAACTTTGGGTCTTGTCATCCTGAGCGGAGCGAAGGATCCCGGTATTACGCTCAAGATAAACCCTGTGAAGAATCCGCATATTTCGCACAATTTCGCCAATACCGAGATTCTTCGCTCGCCGCGCTCGCTCAGAATGACAGCTTCTTTTCTGCAACGCGGCGCCTGGCGATGAGGGCTCTATTCCAGGGCCGGGGAGAGACTTCGCAAGTTGGTTACGGCTTCGGCGACGCGATCCACCACGTAGTCCACTTCTTCTTCAGTATTGAAACGGCCCAGGCCGAAACGAAGGGAGGCGTAGGCGAGTTCATCCGGCACGCCCAACGCCTTCAGCACGTAGGAAGGTTCCGATTTGGCGGAAGTGCAGGCGGAACCGGTGGATAAAGCGATATCGTTCAGCGCCACCAGGAGCGATTCGGAATCGACTGAAGCGAAACTCAGATTCAAATTGTGGGGCAGGCGGCGCTCCATGCTGCCGTTAACGTAGACGTCATCCAAACGTGAGAGAATCCCATCCCGCAGGCGGTCGCGCAAGCTGCAAAGCCGCTCGGATTCCTGCGGCATCTCTTGCCGGCAGATTTCGCAAGCCTTCCCCAGGCCCACGATCCCGGGAACGTTGAGCGTCCCGGAACGCATCCCGCGTTCATGGCCGCCGCCATCAATCAGAGGCTCAATGGCCAGCGGAGGCTTGCGCTCACGCACGTAAAGCGCTCCCACACCCTTTGGGCCGTACATCTTATGAGCGCTGATCGAGAGAAGATCGATCTGCATACTCTCGACATGGATTGGGATTTTACCGGCAGCCTGCGCCGCATCAGTATGAAATAGAACACCGCGCTCGCCACAAAGCTGGCCGATAGCCGTCAGGGCCTGGACGACGCCAATCTCGTTATGAGCCGCCATGACGCTGACCAGAATGGTCTGCGGAGTGAAGGCCGCTTTCAGCCGGTCGAGGTCAATCAGGCCGTCGCGGTTCACGGGTAGATAGGTTACGCGAAAACCTTCCTGCTCGAGCCGGTGGCATGAATCCAGCACAGCTTTGTGCTCGGTAGGAAGCGTGATGATGTGATTGCCCTTTTCGCGATGCGCTCGGGCAACGCCTTTGAGGGCCAGGTTGTCGGATTCGGTGGCTCCGGAAGTGAAGAGAATTTCCTGCGGGCGCGCATGAATCAGCCGAGCCACTTGTTTCCGAGCTGTCTCAACAGCTTCCGCGGCTTCCCAGCCGAAACGATGGCTTCGGCTGGCGGCGTTGCCAAACTTTTCCGTGAAGTAGGGCAGCATCGCTTCCAGAACGCGAGGGTCTACCGGCGTTGTGGCGTGGTGATCGAAGTAAATCGGCAGCTTCATGAAATGTCCTTCAGGAAATTATACCTTAGTGGCGCATTTCATAAGTTCCCTGGCGTATTTTTCAACCTCGCGCTCGCCCCAGCGAGATTTGCATTAGAAAACCCTAATCCTAAAATCAACCGGGTTCATGGCCCATGATTTCAGATAACATGGGAGAAATGCTGAGTAAGGGGTAAAAGACGGGTGGAATCGAATTTAAAATATTTTGAAGCCCGGCAGAAGGCGTTACGACGGAAAATGGCGGCCCGCAAGCTGCCCTTATTGATGGTCACGAAGCCGGCAAACGTCTTTTATCTTACCGGCTTTCGCGGCAGCGCCGGCGTCACAATCTGGAGTGGTACAGAAGCTCTTCTGCTGGTCGATCCGCGATACACGCTTCAGGCGCAAGAACAGGCTCATGGGGTGGAGGTGGTAGAAGTCCGGGACGGGCTTCTGCGAGCGGCGGCGCGTTGGTTCAGGAAGAGGCGCGAAAAGCGAGCCGGTTTTGAGGAGTCGTTTCTCACCTGGGAGGGATTCCAGGCTCTTCGCCGCGGATCGCCCGCCGCCATGAAGTGGTTGCCTGCGGGGAGCTTGCTTGAGAATCTGCGAGTGGTGAAAGACGATCTGGAAATTTCCCAGATTCGGAAGGCATGCCTTCTGACGTCGGAGGTTTATGAGGAAATTGTCGGCGAGGTGCGGCCGGGAATCTCAGAGAAGGATATCGCCGGGGAGCTTGAATTCCGCATGCGCCGCAAAGGCGCTGAAGGGGCGGCCTTTGAGACCATTGTCGCTTCGGGCGCGCGAGCCGCTTTGCCTCACGCCCGCGCTTCAGCTAAGCTATTAGAGCCGGGTGAGTTGGTGATCCTCGATCTTGGTGCTATACTCGGCGGCTATATGGCGGATATGACACGCACCCTTTATCTGGGAACGCCGGGTCGGCGTGTGCGCTCGCTCTATGGGTCGGTGCTCAACGCTCAAGAACGCGCCATGGAAGACCTTCGGGCGGGCGTGAAAGCTCAGAAGGTGGATGCCGCCGCCCGAAGGTCGCTCGCCAGGAAGGGCCTGGCGGATCGCTTCACGCATAGCACAGGCCACGGGGTCGGAATTGAAATTCACGAACCGCCTCGCCTTGGAAAAAGTGAAAAGAAGCGCGTGCCTGCGGGGGCTGTCGTGACGGTTGAACCCGGGATTTATCTGAAAGACTTTGGCGGAATTCGGATTGAAGACACCGTGTTGGTGACCGAGACAGGAACTGAAGTTCTGACTGAGGCGGTCAAGGACCGGTGGTGGATTGAATAGACCGGCTTTGAATTCTTCACAGTTCCGGAGCGTGAGTGAAGAGGCTGAAAGATTCACTGTAGCGGCAATGTCCCGCGCGCCCGAGTGATTGAAATAAAAACTGGCGGTGGAGACATTGCCCGCTAGAAGAGCAGTTTTGGCACAGCTTATATACCCTTATACCTTATTGGAGTATTAGCCATAATGCCTGGAAAAACCTCGCGCAAAGAGGAACGGCAAGAGCTTTTGAACCTGGAGGCCCTCCGAGAGATTGTGGACCTGTTGAGCGAACGGAGCATCAGCGAATTTGAGATGGAGAAGAATGGCTTTCGAATTCGCATCAAGCGGGGGGTTGTTTTGGAAAGCTCCGCGGAGCAGGGAATGACTGCGCATACGGAGCGGGCGGCGACACATCCGATCACGGCGCCGACAACGCCGATTGAGACCCCTGCGTCCGCCAAGGCTGAGGTCCGAGATCGCGCTCCTGAAAATCTTCATGTCATCCGGTCGCCCATCGTCGGCACTTTTTATGCCTCCTCTAGCCCGGAGGCCCCACCCTATGTCAAGGTAGGGGACAAGATCCAAAAAGGGCAGGTGCTGTGCATCATCGAAGCGATGAAGTTGATGAACGAAATCGAGGCCGAAATTGCCGGTGAAGTTGCCGAGATTTACCTCCAGAACGGCCAACCTGTTGAGTACGGTCAATCCTTGTTTGGCATTATCCCCTCAGGTTCATAATCGCCCGATCCTCATCTGCAACTGTTCTTCTGGCTTGTTATCCGAATTTATAAGGGCATAGTCTTCCTATCCAAGGTCTTGCGGAGCGCGATTACCCTTGCATTCGCAAACCGCCATGCGGGATAATCAGAAGGCTTATGTCAGGCAAGTTTGGGCAGAAGGCGCAGGGCGGAAGGCTATGGCTGGCGGTTGTGCTGGGAGCCGTTTTACTCTGCGTCAGTTGCAGTCCGGCGACGGTCGCTTTTCGCCAGGGCCGGAAAGCCGAAGAGCAGAAAGACTACGATACCGCCGTCATCAACTTCCAGAAAGCCCTTCAGATTCAGCCGAATAATCCTCGTTTTCTGATCTACGAGCACGAAGCCCGCACGAAAGCCTCGCTGACTCACTACGCCAAGGGGAAGCAACTGCTGGCTGAAAATCGTCCTTCGGAGGCGGCTGGAGAGTTTCAGAAAGCTGTCAGCATTGATCCCAGCAATCAAGCGGCGGCTGAGGAACTTCAGCGAATTTTATGGCAGGAATCTGCCGCCAAGAGGCGGCGCGAGAATGAGATTCGCAGGGCGATGGAACGCGGGCAGCAGACCGAAACCGCCGGCGCCGCCGAGTTGAAGCCGCTTTCCACTGAGCCCATCGCTCACCTCCATATTTCCGCAGATAGCCGCCGCGTGTTTGAGACGCTGGCCAAGCTGGCCGGCATCAATGTGGTTTTCTATTATAATTTTCAGCCCCGGCCCGTCTCCCTTGACCTGACCAACGTCACTATCGGCGAAGCCCTTCAGGCGGCTGCGGTTGAAGCGGGCGTCTTCTGGAAGCCGATCACGCCGAATACGATTCTGGTAGTGACGGACAGCCCGTCGAACCGCCGGGAAATGGAACTGGAGGTTATGAAGACGGTTTATCTCCAGAACCCGCTCTCGCCCACGGACCGCACCGCGATCCTGACCGCCGTCAAGCAGGTGGTTGGAATCCAGAAGGCCTACGATAATCCGGAAACGAACTCGATCATCATTTACGGAACGCCGGATAAGGTTGCGACCGCTGAAAAATTGATCCATAGTCTCGATCGCGGGAAGGCGGAAGTATTGATCGATGTGACGGTGCTCGAAGCGGATAAAGATCGACTGCGCGACCTGGGCCTTTCTCCAGTGCCTCTTTCCGGCAATACCCTGATGGCTTTTGGCTTTAACCCGCCCGGCAGCAGTTCTTCGACGACCGGCTCAAATGGCCAGACGACGCCGACCGCTCCCACTTTGCAGTTGAACCGGCTGGGCAAACTGACAACAGGGGATTTCTCCGTGGCTTTGCCGGGCGTCATCGCCAACGCTTTGCTGACTGATAACCAGACTCATGTCTTGCAGAATCCGCAGCTTCGTGTCACAGCGGGCGAAGACGCCAAATTGCGGATTGGCCAGCGCGTTCCCTTCGCAACCGGCAGCTTTGGCGTGCCGACAGCGGGTGTGTTAGGCGGCGGGACCAGCGCTTTCGGTCTTTTGGCGAATACGCAGTTTCAGTACCAGGACGTAGGCGTGAATCTGGATATTACCCCCTTTGTTGCGGCCAATGGCGACATCATTCTGAAAGCCAAGATCGATATTTCATCAGTGGGAACGCCGGTGAATATCGGGGGTGTGGAGGAGCCTACGTTCACGCAACGCACGGTGGAACACACCATCCGCCTGAAGGAAGGCGAGGTGAGCCTGCTCGGAGGGCTGATTCAGTCGCAGACGAATCGCATTGTGTCGGGATTGCCGGGTTTGGCGGACATTCCTTTGCTGAAGTACTTCTTTTCCGATCAGAGCTACGAGGTGAGGGACGAAGAGGTTTTGATCATGCTCAACCCGCGCATCGTGCGGCTGCCGGACGATCTTGAAGCTCAGCGATGGAATCCGCCCTCTCCGCCTCCACCGGTCGAAGGCTCGAAACCCGTCGCGCCAAGCCAGCAGCCTCAAGGAGTCCGGCGTTGAAAGAAGGCATTGAGAAAAATGCCGAACGCGGCTTTACGCTGCTGGAACTGGTGGTGACCATGGCGCTCATGGCGCTTCTGGCCAGCGTGGCTCTGCCGCTCGCGCAAATGCACGCTCAGCATTTGAGAGAAGTGGAGTTGCGGCGCGACTTGCGCGAAATCCGAACGGCCATTGACCACTATAAGGATTTCTCAGATCGGGGCCTGATTCCGGTTCAGCCCGATACGTTTGGCTACCCGCCCGATCTCGAAACGCTCGTAAAAGGCGTCCCGGTGAAAGGGTCTTCAAAGCTTCGCTATCGCTTTTTGCGTAAAATCCCCGTCGATCCGATGACGGGACAGGCTGATTGGGGATTGCGCTCGATGCAGGACGATCCGGACTCGACCTCGTGGGGCGGTGAAAATGTCTTTGACGTGTATTCCAAGAGTAACGGCACGGGCCTGGATGGCACGCCATATTCGAGTTGGTAGAGTGAATGGATGATCAGGATGAACGCCAGACAAGCAAAGATAGCCTTAAGAAAACGGGTGTCAGGCGTCAGGTGTCAGGTGCGAAGCAGGACGAAGGATGGACGACGAGCTACGGACAACCGACAGAGGACCTTCCCAGTCGGCTTTACCCTGCTTGAACTGATGGTGGTGCTGACGTTGATCATGATTCTGGCTTCGTTTGCGGTTCCCACCTATACAACGGCTATCCGGCGGGCGCGGGAGGCCGTCCTGCGCGATGATCTTTATACGATGCGCCATCTCATTGACGAATACACCGTGGATAAGCAGCAACCGCCCGCCGCTTTGCAGGATTTGGTGGACGCGGGTTATCTGCGCGGCGGCATTCCTGTGGACCCGATGACGGGGTCCAGCGAAACCTGGAAAGTGGATATCGAAGATGTGCCGACCTCGTCTGACCAGGCGCAGTCGGGGGTTGTAGACGTACACAGCGGGTCGGACGCCACCGCGCTGGATGGAACGCATTATAGTGACTGGTAAGAAAGAGCGGAAAGCGGAAGGCAGAAAAGCAGGAACGGAAGTTCCATTATCCATCCATCGTACAAATGTCTCCGCACAAATCAGGTTGAAACGTCCTTCCACGGCTCGGAATTATGGAATTTATCTGTAAAGTTGCCACGGCTGGCGGTCAGGTGCTGAACCAGACCGAGCAGGCGGAATCCGAAACAGAAGTCCGGCAGCGACTGGCGGCACAAGGCTACTACATCTTCTCGGTGCGGTCTAAGGATTGGCTGCACGCCAACCTGGCCTTCCTGAGTCGGCGCAAGATTCGCGCGGATGAGTTCGTGATTTTTAACCAGCAGTTTCTCACCCTTTCCCGATCCGGGTTGCCGCTTCAGAAATCCCTGGAATTGCTGGCGCGCCAGGCCCGCAGCCAGGAAATGCGAGCGGCGCTTGAAAAAGTGCGAGACTCGGTGCGTTCCGGGGCGTTGCTCTCGGACGCTTTTGAGGCGACCGGCCGCTTTCCCAAGCTCTATGCGGCTACGATCCGCGCCGGCGAGCGCAGCGGCAGCCTGGACAAGGTGCTCGCCCAATATCTTTCCTATCAGAAAATCAGCCGCGGTTTTCGCAAAAAGATTCTGGCGGCTCTCATTTACCCTGCCTTTTTGGTTTTCTTCCTGTGCGTTCTGGTGAGCTTCGTGGTCAGCTTCATTGTGCCCAATTTCGCCATGCTTTACCGTGATCTGAACATTCAGTTGCCGCAGATCACGCAGATGACCATCGCCTTTGCGCTGGGCGCGCGTCATTCGGCGCTGGAAATCTTCATCGCGGTTATTCTTTTAGCGTTCGCGCTCCGTGCGGCATGGAAATCTCCGCGCGTGCGCCTGGCATGGGATCGCCTGAAGTTTGGCTTGCCCGGCGTTGGGCCTCTTCTGCTGAAGTTTTCCGTCGGCGAGTTTGCGCGCTCGCTCGGGACGTTGCTGCAAGGAGGGGTGCCGATTGTCGAAGCGCTGGAAACGACACAGGCTTCCATCACCAGCCCCTTGATTGCCAGGGCCATCGGTAACGCCGCCAAGGAAGTGACGGGCGGCCACTCGTTGTTCTCGAGCCTCCAGGCGAGCGGGCTTTTCCCCTCAACCGCCCTGGATATGGTCGAGGTGGGCGAGACCACGGGCGCCCTGGCGGCCATGCTCGACAGCGTCGCCGAATTTTACGAAGAGGATGTAAACATCGATCTTGCGGCGCTGGTGGCGCTGGTCGATCCGCTCATGATCGCCGCCGTCGCGGTGGTGGTGGCTTTTATTTTGATTGCGTTCTATCTGCCGCTGTTCTCGCTTTACTCACAGGTGGCTTAGCGCGGCAGATGAATATGCGTCAAGTCGTATGTCCCATCAACACCTGGACCGGACCCGCGAGCGGGACGCCCGTGCCACGATGGTGGCATGGCCATCCTGGCCTTGACCACACATTGTCCAGAAACGTTAGTGACAGACGACTAAAAATGGCGCAGGTCTGATGCTTTCGGAGGTGAAGAATGGCTGAGGAAGTCCAATTACAAAGCCAGACTGAACTGGACCGAGCCCGGGAACTTGCATCGCGCTACCACTTTGAGTTTGTGGACCTGCGCGGCTTTGAGGCTGATCAGGCGTTGCTGCAATCGATTCCGCTCGACCTGATGGTGAAATACGAGTTCTTCCCTCTGGAGGCGCACGACCATTCCCTGGCCATTGCCGTCGCTGACCCTGCCGCGCTCGACCGGTTTGAGGAGCTGGAATTGAAGCTGAACCGCCGCCTGACCATCCGCGTAGCGGCGGCGAACCAGTTGCGTGATCTGCTGAAGATGACGGAACCTTCACGGCGGGTGCTGGATCAGGCCACGGAAGATTTTCGCGTCACCACCGCCGGGGCGGAGCAGGATGAGGAAGCCGTCTTATCCCTGGAACATCTGGTCGAAGGGCGTGACGTCAATCCGATGATCCGTCTGGTGGATTCCATCATCTTTGCCGGATTGGAACGCCGCGCCAGCGACATTCATATTGAATGCCATGACAACGCCGTGGTGGTGAAAAACCGGATCGATGGCGTATTGCAGGAGGCGATGACGCCTCTCGCGCAGGAGTATCAGTCCAACCTGATCACGCGCATCAAAGTGATGGCGGAGCTTGACATCGCTGAACGGCGCGTGCCGCAGGATGGCCGCTTCCGAGTTTTCTACAAAGGCCGCTCGATTGATTTCCGGGTGTCCATCATGCCGTCGATTAATGGGGAGGATGCGGTGCTCCGCATCCTGGATAAGGAATCGCTCAGTGAGAAGTTCCGCCAGTTGCGGCTGGACGTTCTGGGCTTTCATGATCGGGAACTCAAGCGCCTGCGTCGGTTCATCCGCGAGCCTTATGGCATGGTGCTGGTCACCGGGCCGACCGGCAGCGGCAAAACCACCACGCTTTACGCGGCCATCTCGGAAATCAAGAGCGACGAAGACAAGATCATCACCATCGAAGATCCCGTGGAATACCAGATTCGCGGCATCACGCAGGTGCCGGTGAATGAGAAGAAGGGGCTGACGTTTGCCCGCGGGCTGCGGTCGATTTTGCGGCATGATCCTGACAAGATCATGGTGGGCGAGATTCGAGACAATGAGACAGCCCAGATCGCCATCCAGTCCGCGCTGACCGGCCACCTGGTTTTCACCACCGTCCACGCCAACAACGTGGTGGACGTTCTGAGCCGCTTTCTGAACATGGGCGTGGACTCCTACCATTTTGTTTCGGCGCTCAATTGCATTCTGGCGCAGCGCCTGGTGCGGATGATCTGCGAAGCCTGCAAACGGCCGGTGGAGGTTCCCCTGGAGCTTTATGAGGAATCGGGCCTGGATTTCGAAGCCTGGCGCGGCGTGGTGATGTATGAAGGCGCAGGCTGCCCCCTTTGCAACCAGACGGGCTTCCGCGGGCGCACGGCGATCGGGGAACTGATGGCCCTGACGGACACCATCCGCGAGCTGATCCTCGAGCGGAAATCCACTTCGGAACTGCGCCGCGCGGCGCGACGCGAGGGCATGGTGACCTTGCGCGAATCAGCGCTCGAGAAAGTCCGCGAAGGCGTGACGACGCTGCGCGAGATTAATAAGGTGACGTTTGTCGAATAGGCGCGCCGTGCTCGGCTGTAGCGCTGGTGTCCTCACCGGCGGTTTTTCGGCGCTGGGACAGCGCCGCCAAAGAATAATGTTGTCACTTTATAATTTGCAGTTCCCGTGAGACCGCATCTTCGGCCTAAAAGCGCCCCATTATGGATCCGAAAGACTCAAAACAAAAGCTGCCGGCATTCATCGCGCGCGAATCGCGGCGCAGCCTGCCGGCTGGCCTCATCGAGATCGAGTCTGAGTTTGTCGTCGGAGCGCGGTGGGGAGGCGGCGCGTCTCCCGCGCTGCGTCGCATGGCGGTGGCGGGCCTCGACCCGGGCATCCTCGATCCCTCGCCTGCGCAATCGAACGTCAAACAGCCGGAGGGATTGAGTCAGGCGCTCGGAAAAATTTCAAAAGCGGTAGGCAACGGAGGGGGGAGATACGGTCTCTTAATTCCGGATGTCGTGGTTCGGGTCAGTGTGCTGAACTTTGAGGCATTGCCCGCAAAAGCGAAGGAGTTAGAGGCTCTAATCCGTTGGAAGATCAAGGATAGCCTGGGATTTCCGGCTGAGGAAGCGCATCTTTCTTATCAAATTATCCATCAGGAACCCAGCCGCATTGAACTGCTTGTTGTGGCCGTGAATCAGGCGGTGCTCGCGGAGTACGAGAGCCTGCTTGAGCCATTCCGCGGCAGGGCTTTTTTGATCCTTCCGACCACCATGGCATTGCTGCCGCTGCTTTCGGAGGCGGAAGCCGGCGGCCAGCTTCTGACGCATGTCTGCTCGGGATACGTCACTCATGCGGTGGTGGAAGGCGAGCGGTTGCGGTTCTGGCGAAGCCGGCGGCTGGCCTGGCCGGAAGGGGATCAGACGGCGGAGATCGTTTCTGAAGCGGCGCGCGCGGCGGCCAGCGCCCGCGACCGCATGGGCGTGGAGATTGCGCGGGCGTGGTGTTGCGCTCGCCCGGCGGCCGGCGATCGACTCAATCCGGCTCTATCCGAAGCTCTTGGTCTGCCGGTTGAGAATCTCCCCTGCGGCGCGAATCTCGAACAACCCCTCAGCGCGGAGGAGCGCCCGCTTTTCGCCGCGTTTGGCGCTCCGCTGGCGGGTCTGCTTGCAAACTGCGGAAAACTTTCATGAAGATTGACATTAATCTGGCCAGTCCCGAAAGTCGCCTGCGCCGGATGCTCCGTTACGGAGCGCCGGTGGTGATGGTCCTGGCGGCTGCTCTTCTGGTTCAAATCGTGATGGCCACTGGCCGCCAGTTTGAGGAGTATCGCAAGGTGCATCGCTCGATTCTAAGGTATCAGGCTGAGATCAGCGAATTGCGCATCCGCGAGGCCAAGTCGCAGGAAGTCTTGCGAGGCGCGCCGACCGTAAGACTCTATCAGCAGATCAATTTCCTGAATTCGCTGATCGACCAGAAGAAGGTTTCGCTTTCCGGATTGACTTCCAAAGTCACCCGGCTTCTGCCCGGCCAGGCGCGGCTCACCAGCCTGTCGCTGACCCAGACCCAAGACGGCCCCACCGTCAAGTTCAGCGTGGAAGGCGCCGAAAGCGAGGCGGTATATCAGTTTCTCCGCAATCTTGAACGCTCTCCGGATTTTAACGCGGTGACCGTTACGGATCAGGCGTTTGACACGAACGGAACCAACAAGGGCATGGTGACGCTCACGTGCAGCGCGCGCTACGTTGGGGCGGAATGGCCCCATCCGAGAACGGGGGAGCGGCAGCCGTAACATGACTGCGCGGAAGCGAAGAGATTGGGCTCGAATCACGCTCATCGTCGCCCTGGTCCTGATCGGGCTGGACCTTGCGGCCTATTTCGGCCTCGAGCGCCCGCTGGCTCATCTGGCGGCTCGCGACGAGCAGCAGTTCACGCTGACCCGCCTCGATTGGCTGCGCGAGAAGGCGCGATGGGCTCAGCTTGAAAAGCGCAATGCAGCCATTCCGGTTGAAGACCGCGAGCTTCGCGCCTTCCTGTCCGAACACATTCCGCCGCGTCGCGAGGGTTTTTCCCGGGCGGCGCTTTTGATTCAGCATCTCACCCAGGAATCGGGTGTGCAGCTTTCCGGAATCGCGTATAATGTGGAACATGAGAAGGGCGAGCCTTTCGAGCACCTGGGGCTTCGGGTGAGCGTGGAGGGGCCGTTTGCGGGGCTGCTCACCTTTGCTCACCAGCTTGAGACGGCGAGCGATTTCATCGTGGTGCGCAGCTTCAAGTTTACCTCCACGGCAAATAACGACCTCGGTTTGGAACTGCGCGCCGATCTTTATCTGATGCCATGAAACAGAAGAAGCGCCTTGAAACAGCCGTTACCATCCTTCTCGGCGTGGTTTGCGTAGCGCTCTTCCTGCGGCTGGCTTTTCGGATGCGCGCGGTGGACGCCGTAGCCGCAGACCAGACCCCGCCTCCCGCGCGGCCTGAAGCAAGCCGTGTCCGCGTGATTCCTCGAACGCCCGCGACGCAAGCTTTGCCGGAAAGCCCCGCGCTGAATCTGGTTGCTTACCAGGCCCTGGAATCGACGCCGCTGACCGCTCCCGACCGCGATCCCTTTTCGTTTGCTCCCACTCCGCAGCAGATTCAAGCCTCGCTTCGCGCAAGGCAAGCCGCGGAAGCCGCGAGCGCTGCGCCGCCCGGCCCGCCGCCGCCTCCGCCCGTCCCCTTCAAGGCCGTGGGCTATAGCGTGAAGGATCAAGGCCCTATGGAAGCCTATCTTGCCGACCAGCAGCAGGTCTATGTGGTTCACGAAGGCGACGTGTTTGACAAGACTTACCGGGTGTTAAAAATCACTCCCGCCTTGATCGAAATTGAAGATGAGTCTTTCCATCACACCGTGGAACTTCCGTTCCCCGAATAGCAAAAGCGCAAGCGCCGCCGCCCGGAACCCGAGGCGCATGCCGGCCCCTTGCGGCTACGCTTTTGTGGCCATGATGATCATGGTCACGGTTCTGCTCATTTCGCTGACGGCGGCGCTGCCCAGCATTTATCAGGAAGGGCAGCGGGAGCGGGAAGAAGAGGCGATTTTTCGCGCCGAGCAATACGAGCGCGCCATCTATCTCTTTCATCGCCGGTTTGGGCGTTATCCCACTTCAGTTAAAGACCTGCTCAAGACGGATAACATGCGGTTTTTGCGCGAACCTTACCGTGATCCGCTCAGCCCGAATGGCCGGTGGCGATTTATCCATGCGAACGCCGCCGGCGTATTGATTGATTCCTGGGTTCAGTCCACACTGACGCCGAGCCAGGTGCAACCTCACGCGACAACACTCCCTTCCGGGCAGGAATCTGTGCCCACCGAGCAGACCGAACCGAAAAAGCCCAAAAAGCATCCGCCTTCAACCTGTGATCGGTCCCTCGATTCAGGCTCCGATTCCTCAGGCCAGACGGGCACGCTGCTGGGGGCTTTTATTGTGGGCGTTGCGCCGTGCAGCAACCGGCAATCGATTCGCGTGATCGATCGCAGGAAACATTACGATGAATGGGAATTTCTGGGTCTCAACTATGTGGAGTACGGCCTTCCGCAACCCCAGGTCACCCAATCGCCTCAGCCCGGTTCCCCCTCCAACCAGCCAGGCGGCATGAATAATCCGTCCTTGTTCTCTCAGCCCGGGAATAATAACCAGCCAACCGGGAATCAGGACTCTGGATTTTCAAACTGATGTAATGCTCCCGCCTTTCACCCTGTCATCCCCAAATAAGCGGACCGCAAGCCCGACGCTTTCCGCTGCCCCGTGGCTTGCCCTTCTCAGGGAGGCGGGAATTCCTCTCCTTGGTTAAGGGGATGAATGGGAAAAGTGTCTCAAATGTCTCATCCGTCTCCTTTCGCGCTTTCCGCTCTGCTATGCTGAAGACGCGATGAAAGGAGCGCAATGGACCGCAAAAATTCCATCAATGCCCACCTCCAAGGCTCACTGCCGCGCGCTGGCGCGCCCGGTGTGGCGCGATGGCTGGAAGGCCATGGGCGGATGAAGGCGAACCGAGGATGTGCTGAAAAATCAGGCAGTTACGAAGATAATTCTCGAATCCCGATTTGGCTTGAAGGCTATGCGCGAGGCTGCGCCTTTTGAGAGAGGAGGGGAATTCCCATCCTTGATGCGGGGACTCAGCTCGCGCTCGCGGAGGGACCACCCCTCCTTGGTGAAGGAGGGGTGGGGGAAGTTATTGTAAGAATCAGCTGAGATTGAAAGTCAGTTAATAAATGGATATTATCCTTTCAGGAAAGTACCCCTTCATGGTAAAGTTGAAGCGACAATCGGTGAAAGGGCTGCATCTAACCCTATCGGTTAATTTGCCGCAGTGAAAGGCGGATGGTTAAGGGCGTGAAAAGAAAAGGGTTTTCGCAAGGTTTGCTGCTGGGGACGTTATGTCTCTCAGTGGCTATTTTCACTCTCTGTTGCGGAGGGGGCGGCAGCGGGTCAAGCTCCGGCGGGAGTTCTGGAGGCGGTTCAGGCAGTGGGTCAGGCTCAGGGAGCAGTTCGGTCTCCTTGTCATCCCTGAGTCCGATTGTCGTTATGCAGAATGGGCCCGCCTTTACGCTCACGGTGAATGGCAGCGGCTTCGGATCAGGTAACCAGGTGGTGTTTAACGGAACGTCGGAGTCCACGACGGTTGTTAATTCCGGCCAGTTGACAGCCCAGATTCCCGCAAGCGCCCTTTCAAGTGCGGGCACTTTTAACGTGGCGGTCGCTTCGGGCAGCACAACTAGCAACTCCTTAAGCTTCTACGTGGTACCGGCTTTGAGCCCTACGAACGTGTCGGTCAGCGCGGGGGCAACGACTTCCAACGTCAACATCGCTGTCCCGTCTTTTAATCCTCCCACATTGTTGCTGCAAGCCATCGGGATTGGAACGAGCGCCACGGCGGGAATCCTTACCTTGAATCCGGGAGCGCAGAATGTGCAGCTTTTTGTGGTTGGAAATGGGATAAAGCCCGGAACGTTCTATATCATAACCGGCAATAACGATATCACGATCACTCAACCGGTGGTGAGCGACTTCACCACCACGACGGATAACACTCCCGCGGTGAATTTTAATATCAACGTCAGCCCGGGAGCGGCCCTGGGGCCGCGCAATCTGATCGTCGAAAATCCTGCCGGGGAAATTTCCGTTTTTCCAGGCGGAGTCGTTATTGTTTCTGGATCTTAAAAGCATGAAGACTTGCACTCGATCTCTCGGATTTTCTTTCAGCGGAAGTAAAAGCGCCTTTTCGCTGGCGACGCTAGCGTTGGGCTTGGAGTTATTCCTGTCCGTCTCCGCCTCCGCCACCAGCCTGGTGCAGTTAAGTTTGCAACAACTGACCCAGGCGGCAAGCAATGTGCTGCAAGGTCACGTGGTGAGCCAGGTGAGCGAATGGAACGCCAGCCATACGGAGATTGTCACGCTCACGACGATTGCGGTGGATTCGGATACCAAGGGCAACACTCCGTCTACGGTCGTGGTGGAGCAGCCGGGCGGTACGCTCGGTCATTTTCGCGTCTATGTGCCCGGTACAGTGCACTTTTTCCCTCAGTCGCGCTACGTGCTGTTCCTGGAGCGCGCTCCCGCGACTCCAGCGCATTACCACGTGGTGGGGATGATGCAGGGCGCCTATCGCATCTACCGCGATCAGCGCACCGGCCAGGAACGGGTGATCACGCCGATGGGGCGTTTCTTCTACGGTCAGCCAGCGGCCGGCGGCCACGTGACCACGCAGCCTGAAACCATGCCGCTTCAGGAATTCCATCAGAAAGTCTCAAGCGCAATCGCCAAGCCCATTGTGATTCCCTCCGGGACGGCTCTTCCGCTGGTGATCCGTTCGGTTTCATTTGACGGGGTGGGAAGGATCGAGGTGGAAGCCGAGACCACGCAGGATGTCTATCCCAACACCCAGACCGTGATTCCGGCGGGGAGCCTGGTGGATGGATGGGGAAGCAAGACCGCAGGCCATTGGACGCTCCATTGGACAGCGGTCTCGATTCGCGGGCGAGAGGCGTCGATCAAGGCCACCCATCAGGTTTCTGGCGGCGAAGCGCCCTTCCAGGGCGAGCGCATGACGGTGATGACGAGGTGAAAGCTTTATGAGATGGAGAAGATCATCGCGGCCTGCCGGTCCTTCACGGGTTCATAAACGCTGGCGGGCGCTTGGCGCCTGCCTGTTTTTCGTATCGACGACGGTTTTTCTCTTTGCCTACACCCACGAGCAGGATAACGTGAACGGACCGGTAGCCACCAAATGGTGCAGCGGAAATTTCAATAACGGTCTTCCTTGCACAAATACCGTGAGCTGGAGCCTGGGGCCGACAGGGAACAATGTGGATACGGTCGGGAGCCCGACCGTTATCCAGGCTCTTCAGAATGCTTTTGCTTCCTGGCAGAATGCAAGCCTGAATAGCCAGCCGCTGGCCAACCTGATCATTTCTCAGGGGCCGCCCAGTTCAACCACGGCGCCAGATTCTCAGGATTGCGTGAACGTGGTGGGATTCACCGATACCAACACCAATGATTTTCCCACAGGGACGATCGCTTTCACGGATATCGCCACGGTTTTTGGCTCACCGCCGCCGCTGAGTTACCAGTGCGCACATTCCTCCAATCCCAATGCAACCTTCACGTGCCCCTTGCAATCCTGCATCGTCGATGCGGATATTGAATTCAATCCGAAGGATACTTTTTCAACCGCCCCCACCACGCCGCAAAACGATTTCGACTTGCAGGCGATTGCGACGCATGAAGCGGGCCACCTGCTGGGCATGGATCACAGCGGCCTCGCCAACGCCATCATGTTTGCTTTTGGTGATACGGGCGGCGTTCCGCAGCGCAACCTTTCGGTGGATGACGCCATCGGCATCGGCTCAGTCTATCCTTCCGCGAATTTCGCCGGTGTGACCGGAACGCTTTCCGGAAGAGTGACGTTGGGAGGCTCGGGCATCTTTGCGTCTCATGTAGTGGTGATGGATGCAACTTCGGGCGCAGCGGTAACCGATACGCTGACGAATATGGACGGCAGCTACCAGATGGTCGTTCCGCAAGGCCAATATCACGTGATCGCCATCCCGCTAAAGGGGATTTATGATTTGAGCGATTTCGGCGGCTGGGCGTGCGGCTATAATGAAAACGCCCAGCCTTGTTGCGACCCCAGCACAAGCACTTCTTGCACCGGCAATCTCACCAATAGCGTGAACACGAATTTCAGCGGGAAATTTAATTAAGACAGTGATGAGCGATGAGCGACGAATCTTGAATCTCGCATCTCGAATGTTCTGCCCTGCACCCCGGCCCTACTCCCTCGATGGGAGGCAAAGATGAGAAAAAACGGTAGCCACGATTAACTCGCAGTTTGAATTAACTGCGGGTTTCTCCCAACAAAAAGCCCACGGTTGGAAAAGCACCAGCCGTGGCTGCCACTGAAGCGAGGAGTCAGACGACCACAACCTTCACCCGCTGTAATCCCGTAGCGCCTGCCGGATAAATGCCCAGCGGATCGGTTCCCTCAATCCGCCCCTCCCCATCGACGGCTCGCACCATGATTTCATATTTGCCGCGCTGGGGAGAGTTCCAGCGAAATTTCCAGAACACCCAGACGAGAGGCGAGGGGTTGCTGAAAATATCGGCATTCCGCCAGGCGCGGCCCCCATCGAAGCTGAGCTCAACGGCCTTGATGCCATCGAGATTGCCCACCGCGTAGCCAAAAAGCTCAATATCCCGGCCTCGCAGTTTTGCGCCGTCCTTGAGGTCAGTAAACCGAGCCTGCGCCCAGCGTTCGGCGTCGTCAGACCAGCCGCGAGTTTCCCAGTAGCCCAGATAGGGCCGGTTCACAAATCGAATGCGAGTGATCCATTTCGGCTGCTTCATGCCGAATTTTCCGGGAATAAAGACGCGCGTAGGATATCCGTGAACCGGCGGCAAGGGGTCGCCATTCATACGGTAGGCTAGAAAGTTGTACTCGTTCCAGATGCGCTCAATCGGATGGCCGGTGGAGTAACCATCGGCGGCTTCGATGATCACGTGCGAGGCGTCTTTGGTGGGTCGGGCGCGTTCGAGCAGAGGCTTTAACGGCGTGCCGGTCCATTGCGCGTTGCCAATGGCGTTGCCGCCAATGGGATTGGAGATGCACTCAAGCGTCAGAATTCGCTCAACGCGGGGCAGGCCAAGCAACTGATCGTAAGTGATTTCGATGGGATGGGCAACTAGGCCGTCAATTCTTAATCGCCAGGAGGAGGCTTCAACCCGAGGCGTGTCGCCCTTGCTGGTGATATAAAACTGATCGTTGGGCGTGATGGCCGCAAGCGCCGCCCCGGCGCCATATCGGGCGTACTGCTTCACCGAAAGATCGCGCGAGGGATCGGCGAGCTGGTTCATATATTCGCTGGTATAGATATATTCTGCAAGGCCAACTCCGCCCGCGATGGCTCCGATGACGAATTTTCTGCGGTTCATAAGCTCATTTATGAGATGCACAAAAGTGGCTTAAGGTCATATGATGAGAAATTAGATTGCTGCGCGGAATGATTCGCTACAGCGTCCACGGAGCCGTCATTGCCGGGCAGGCGGGAATCCGCGGCGGATAAGCAGTCTGGGCGCTGGATTCCCATCTACGCAGGAGTGACCGCTTTCGGCCTGGAAGCCGCTGCTGAATTCCTCAAAATCTCATGCCCGATTGCGACCAACTTTTACAGTCTGCGGAGAGATTGCACCAGCATCTGAAGCGGGCTTTCCTGCGGCGCGGCTTGCTGGAAGGCCCGGATGCGGGTGTGCGTTTCAATTTGCGCGCCTGGCGATTCCTGAAGAGCGCGCTCAGCGCGATCCCCTGGCATGATGATTATATTTTCATGCAGACGCAAGGTTATTGGGTTCTTGCTAATTGGATGCTCTATGATGCAACCGAGAAGGAAAGTTATCATAAACTCGCGCTGCAGACGGCGGAGGCGATCCTGCAGTTGCAGACTTCAGAAGGTTACTGGCGCTATCCTCTGCCCGAGCGGAAACATTTGATTGCGACGGTTGAAGGCAACTGGGGCGCAACAGGTTTGCTGGCAGCTTACTTGCGGACGAAAGAACGGAAATTTCTTGAAGCCGCCCTCCGTTGGCACAGGTTCCTGATCGATCGCATTGGATTTCAGCCCCACAACGGTGGCGAAGCCATCAATTATTTTGACCATCCTCGCGGAAAGGTTCCCAACAACTCGGTCGAAACCGCATGGCTTTTTCTGAGGCTCTGGAAGGTTGCCAGTGATGAAAAATATCTTGCGCATGTTGCGGAGATGTTCCAGTTCCTGGCAGACGTTCAACGGCCCACGGGAGAGTTGCCCTATGTCGTTGCGAGCCCATTGGAGCGTGGTCGTGAACATTACCTTTGCTTTCAGTACAATGCCTTTCAGTTGATGAAGCTTGCCTGGTCTGCCGAAATTGATCCCATCGGCGCAGCGCGAAAGCTGCTGCCGGCGCTTGCGGCGTTTCTGGAGAAAGGCGTCACGCCGTCGGGCGCGAGCGCCGCCGATTGCTTCCAAGCGCTGCCTGAAGTGGATTACTATACGGCGGCCTTGGGTGCCGCGCTCCATGAAGCCGCGCGGCTCGGGGTTTCTGAGAAAGCCGAAAAGCTCAGCGAGCGTTGTTATGCTCGGATGCTCGCCCGTCAGCGCCCGGATGGAAGTTTCGCTTATTCCGAAGGGGATTACGGCTTTTTGCGCGACAGCCGCTCTTATCCCCGGCCAGAAGCGATGACTCTGTTTCATCTGCTGCTGCCTTGCGCGGGGCGTGATTCCCGCTCGCTGTTTTCGATTTGAGAAGCCCGTAGAAGTGGGCGTTGATAAACAAATGTGCGGAATCTGCGGAGTGTTTAACTTTGGAAGCCGCGCGCCAGCGGATTCGGAGCGGCTGAAGCGCGCCGCCGACGCCATGGCCCATCGCGGTCCCGACGACGAGGGATTTTACATTGATCAGGAGCTTGGGCTGGGGAATCGGCGGCTGAGCATTATCGATCTACCGGGTGGGCATCAACCGCTTTCAAATGAAGATGCCTCGCTTTGGATCACTTTTAACGGCGAGATTTACAACTATCGCGAGTTAAGGTCAGGGCTTATCCATAAAGGGCATCAACTCCGCACGGCGTCGGATACGGAGGTGATTCTGCATCTCTATGAAGAACGCGGAGTAGATTGCCTCAAGGAATTGCGGGGCATGTTTGCCTTCGCCCTGTGGGATTCTCGCCAAAGGCGATTGTTTCTGGCGCGCGACCGCCTGGGCATCAAGCCGCTTTTTTACTCGGCTTCCAGGGAAGGCGTCATTTTTGCCTCGGAGTTGCGGGCGCTCCGCCAGTTGGCGGCCCGATGTTTTGAAGTGGACCTGCAGGCGGTCTACGATTTCTTCGCCTTTCGCTACGTTCCTGCGCCCAACACCTTCTATCAGGATGTTCGAAAGCTTCTTCCTGGACACTATCTTTTAGCTGATTCACGAGGAATCAAGACTCAATCTTACTGGGATGCGCCCAACGAGCCGGAAAGCGAGCAGTCGCCGGAAAAGCTTGCGAATGAAATACTCGATTGCCTGCGAGAGTCGGTCCGCCTGCGGCTGATTGCGGATGTTCCGCTGGGGGCTTTCCTGAGCGGCGGGATCGATTCGAGCGCGGTGGTCGCCCTGATGTCGGAACTTGGCGCGAAGCCTTTGCGAACTTTTTCCGTGGGCTTCGACGAGCCGGGTTACAGCGAGCTTCCCTGGGCGCGCGCCGTGGCAAGGCAGTTTAAGACCGAACATCAGGAACTGGTGGTCAATGCTGATGATTTCAAAAACGACTTACCTCACCTGATTTCTCTGCGCGAGGAGCCGCTGGCTGAACCCACCGATGTGGCGCTTTATCGCATGTCCTGCCTTGCGGCGCGTAGCGTCAAAGTGGTTCTGGCGGGAGAGGGCGGGGATGAGATTTTCGCCGGGTATCCCAAATATGCTGCTGAGCGGCTGGCCGGCTTCGCGGCTTTTCTGCCCTCCGGCCTGGTGCGGAGGGTGGCGCGATGGCTGCCTTACAGCCAGCGCCGGGCGCAGACGGCTCTCGAATCGCTTTCGATTCACGAAGAGGCTGCGCGCGCCGCAAATTGGTTTGCCTCATTCTCGCGGGAAGAGCAGGCGGCGCTCTTCAGCCGCGATTTTCTGGCCCAGATTGATCCTGGCCATCCGGCGAAAGTGTTGGCGGGTTATTGCCAGCGCCATCCCAGCCGCTCTCCGCTGAAGCGGCTGCTGTATGCCGACTTGAAGGTCTGGCTGCCGGATAATCTTCTGCTGCGCGGAGACCATATGACGATGGCCGCCTCCATCGAGGAGCGGCTGCCCCTGCTTGACCATCAGGTGGTGGAGCTTGCGGCCCGTATACCCGATCGCTTTCTGGTGCGTGGCTTTCAAACCAAAGCTTTCATGCGCCGCATGTTCCGCGCGCGGCTTCTGCCGGAAACGCTTCGGCGGCGCAAAGTGGGTTTCACCGTTCCAATGGGGTTGTGGTTTCAGGGCGCTCTGAAGCCCATGATCCGGGATTTGCTCCTTTCGCCACGCCTCGAAACTCAGGGGTATTTCAATGCTGCCAGCGTGGAATGCTTCGTTCAAGAGCACCTGAACGGCATTCGCGACCGGCAGAAGCAATTGTGGGCGCTCCTGAATTTCGAACTGTGGCGAGAGAGGATGGGGAATGGAGGCTAAACGCCGTGATCGCGCGGCTCATCACCCGGTATGAAAATAGCGGTGTCATTCCCGCGCAAGCGGGAATCCACCCTGATGTGAACCGTTATTTTAATGGCGTCTGAGCTTCACTTGCCGTTTTCCTGATTATGTCAGGCCAACAGCCGATTTCCGTCTGCATCATCGTTGAAAACCTGCCTGTACCTTTTGATCGCAGGGTCTGGCAGGAAGCGCGCGCCTTGAGAGACGCGGGATACCGGGTGTCGGTCATTTCTCCCAGACGAGGCGAATTCCAAAGCTCCTATGAGCGCCGAGAAGGCATTGAAATTTACCGTCACTCGCTCTGGGAGGCTTCAAGCCCGGTGGGCTATCTTGTGGAATACGGATGGGCTTTGGCGGCGGAGCTTTGGCTGGCCCTGACGGTTTACCGGCGCAGCCGATTCCGCATCCTGCACGCCTGCAATCCCCCGGATACGATCTTTCTGATTGGCCGGTTATTCAGGCCTCTGGGCGTTCGCTTCATCTTTGATCATCACGATTTAAATCCTGAGCTTTATGAAGCCAAATTCGGACGAAAGAGCGGCTTGCTCTTTCGCCTCATCCGGTTGGCTGAGCGGCTCACTTATCGCGCGGCTGCGGTCGCGATTGCCACCAATGATTCTTACCGCGAGATCGCCATCGAACGCGGGGGTATGCCGCCCGATCGCGTATTTGTGGTGCGAAGCAGTCCGGATTTATCGAAAATTCAGCAGAAGCCGCCGCAGCCGGAGTTGAAAAGCGGGAAGAGGTTTCTGGTGGTTTATCTCGGCGTAATGGGCCCTCAGGAAGGCCTGGATTTGTTGTTTCAGTCTATTCTCTATTTCCGGAAACGGCGTCAAACAGATGACACGCTATTTGTTCTGATTGGCGCAGGCAGTGAATTGCCGCGGCTGAAGCAGCGGGCGGTAGAAAGCGGCCTCGGTTCCATGGTTCGCTTCGCAGGAAGAATCCCGGATGAGGAAGTGGCGGCTTACCTTTCCACCGCCGATGTCTGTGTGGCGCCTGACCCGAAGAATCCGATGAATGATAAGTCCACCATGAATAAGGTGCTGGAGTATATGGCCTATGGTCGGCCTGTGGTGCTCTTTGATCTTACGGAGGGCCGCCGCGCGGCAGACGATGCAGCGCTCTATGCCTGCTCGAACGATCCCGAAGATTTCGCCGAAAAAATCATCCAGTTACTTGATTCCGAAACGCTTCGGCAACAGTTGGGCGAAACAGGCCATCAGCGGGTTCGGGAGGAACTCAATTGGGAGATGCAGAAGCGGGAATTGTTAAGGGCTTATGCGGCAGCCTTGAAAGGTTGACTGAATGGTCATCGAGACAGAACATCGCCTCGGTGAAACTGGCTCTCACCCCGAGGCTATACCATTTCGTGTAGCTTTTACATCTTTCGCGGCACTTTGAGTTTCTCATGCTGAAATATTAGAAAAAAATGGAGAAAACCTGGTTTCGTCCTGAAAGCGATATGGCGCAAAACGGTAACGACTTATCCCATTTTGGATCAAAAAGGATTTAGACAGGAGGTATCAGCGGAGCTTCATACCCACAGAAGCACATGCAACAAGCGGGTTAAGCTCGCAAAATACCTTCGAATTCCCGCCCGCAGTTTTTTGAAGTCATTTATTTTCATTAGATTACAAATATATCACACGAGAGTGCGGAATGAGCCTTCTTAGGTCTTCACACCGAATCTCAGTTTGATAGGTTCTCCATAAGATTATGGCCCCCTAATTGCTCAGTCCATGACCAGGAGGTTCCCATGGACTACGCAATGTCGCCTGGCGGGTTGATGGTTCACTCACGAAAAGATTGGCCTTGTGCTTGCTGCCGTCCGAATGATGTCGCGGATCGCTCTGGGTTGTGCCTCTGCGTCAAATGCGCGCGGAGCATGATCCAAGCCGCTGAGGCGGGAGTGGAAGGTATGCGGAGCCTACTGGATGATATTACTGACGCCTTAACCCTTCTTCAGCTTGATGTTCCAGCTTTTGAGTTATCGATTAATTAGATCGTGCTGGCGTTGAGCGTTCGGGCTCATCGCCGGGTTTGCCGGAAAGCAGGGATGGCTAGAAGCTGTTTCAAAACCTATTTCGCGGCATCGGGCGCGCGCGGTAGCGGCGGCTTTACGCCGCCATTTTGGGTGGCGGGCTAGGCCCACGGCTCAATATGAGCGGTCTGAGGTTTTGAAACAGGTTCTCGCGAGGGCTAGTGCTCCCGATAGCCCAGAATCTCCGCCGTCACTCCCCGCAAAATCCTTCCTTTATGCAGTGACTCTTTCTCCACTTTCGTCGCGTAGGCTATCTTGCGAACCAGAATTCGGTGCTGCTGAAATTCGCATTCATCGGGCAGCAGAAGATAATCGCTGTTATAGAGCTCCGCGAAGCGAATTTCCTTAGCTTCAAGGTCGATTTCAGGATCAATGACGCGCGCAACCACCTGGCCTCGTTGATAAATTGCATCGTTCTCCCGCTGGACGGGAGACGAAGCCCGGGATTGCGCTCGGGTTGGGGCATCGCTCATCAGAGGCTTCTCCTTATTTTTTCTTGCAGAAGGCCTGCTCTTGAGTGGGAAGGCCCGTGAAGGTCTCACAAACCTTGCTCAAACGGGTTATTTTGCTATCAATTTGGGCTTGCAGGCAAGATTCTGGAAAGCGGCTCTCAGGAGTTGTGAAAAAATCTCGCTGTAGCGGCGATCTGTGATCGCTGACACCCGCGATCTGCGATCGCCGGGTTTTGGTTTTCAAAAACTACGGCGACCTTAGTTCGCCGCTACAACGGCGCGGATGAATTGATTCGCACCTTCTCAGGGATGAGCGCCAATAGGTCACTTTCTAGGATTCGGTCACTTTGAGGACGGCCAGGAAAGCTTCCTGAGGAATATCCACCCTCCCCACGCGTTTCATCCGCTTTTTCCCCTCTTTCTGCTTCTCCAGCAATTTTCTTTTTCGGGTCACGTCGCCGCCGTAGCATTTCGCCAGGACGTTTTTGCGAATTGCGGCCACATTCTCACGAGCAATGATCTTGGCGCCGATGCTGGCCTGGATGGCCACTTCAAAGAGCTGCCGCGGAATGAGCTTGCGCATTCTTTCGCACAGGACTCGCGCTCGCGGATACGCCTGTTCACGGTGGCAGATGAAGGAAAGCGCATCCACCGGTTCGCCGGCAATCAGCAGGTCCACCTTGACGAGATCGGACTCCCAGAATCCCGAAAGATGATAATCCAGCGAGGCGTAACCGCGCGAAACGCTCTTGAGCCGGTCATAGAAATCGAGAACGATTTCGTTGAGCGGCAATTCATAAGTCAGAAGGACGCGCTTTTCCGAGACATATTCAAAACCCTTCTGCACGCCGCGCTTTTCTTCCAGCAACTGCAAAATGCCGCCCAGGTACTCATCCTGGGTAAAGATCAAAGCGGTGATGATGGGTTCTTCGATTTTGGCGATGTCGCCAGCGGGCGGAAACTTGCTGGGCGTATCCACATCCAGAACTTCTCCGGACTTGGTCGTGATGCGGTAGCGAACGCTCGGAGCGGTGGTGATGAGGCTCAGGTTGAATTCACGCTCCAACCGCTCCTGGATGATTTCCATGTGCAGCAGGCCCAGGAAGCCGCACCGAAAGCCAAACCCCAGGGCGACGGAGTTTTCCGGCTCGTAGAAGAAGGAGGAATCATTCAGCCGCAGCTTTTCCAGGGCGTCGCGCAGGGTTTCATACTCGCTGGCCTCGACGGGATAAAGCCCGGCAAAGACCATCGGTTTGATCTCCTCAAAGCCGGGCAGGGGTTTGCTGGCGGGCCGGTCGTGGTCGGTGATGGTGTCGCCGATGCGCGTATCCGAAACCCGCTTGATGTTGGCAATGATGTAGCCCACTTCGCCGGCCTGAAGCTGATCGATCTGGACAGGCTTTGGAGTGAGGATGCCGAGACCCTCCACGGTGTAGACCTGTTGATTGGACCAGAGCCGGATGCGAGCGCCCACGGCGAGCGTTCCTTCCATGATCCGCGCCAGCACGATGACGCCGCGATAGGGGTCGTACCAGGAATCGAAAATCAAAGCTCGAAGCGGCGCGTCGCTCGAACCGGCGGGCGGAGGAATGCGTTGGATAATTGCTTCCAGGACTTCCGGCACCCCCGTGCCTTGCTTGGCGCTGATGAGCAGAGCCTCGCTCGAATCAAGCGCCAGGGCGTTCTCAATCTGCCGCTTGGTCATTTCAACGTCCGCGCCGGGAAGATCAACTTTGTTAATGACGGGGATGATTTCAAGCTTGTTGTGCAAGGCAAGCTGCGCGTTGGCGAGCGTCTGGGCTTCCACGCCCTGGGAGGCGTCAACCACCAGAAGCGTGCCTTCGCAGGCTGAAAGGCTGCGCGAAACTTCGTAGGAAAAATCTACGTGTCCGGGCGTATCAATCAGATTGAGTTGGTAAGTATTCCCATCGCGGGCCTGGTAAAGCAGCCGCACGGCGTGAGCTTTGATGGTGATGCCGCGTTCCCGCTCAAGGTCCATCGAGTCGAGCACCTGGTCGGCCATCTCGCGCTTGGAAAGCGCCCCGGTCAGCTCTAGCAGGCGGTCGGCGAGCGTGGACTTGCCGTGGTCGATGTGGGCCACGATGCAGAAATTGCGGATGTATCGAGGGTCAGTCATGAAATCTATCGTTCACCTGTTTGAGGCAGGGCGGCAATCCCGATGATGGCGCGCCTGGAGGAGTGCGCGGGCGGATGACAGACGCAATTTTTGCGGCCTTTGAAAATCTAACAAAACGGCATTATCCTGTCAAACCCGCTGACTTGCTTTGGGTTTCTTCGCTGCATGCGAAGTGGGGGCTGTAGCGGCGGTGTCCCCACCGTCGGTCTTGCTTTTTGAATAGCATCGGCACGGGCAGAACGCGGCTACAATATCGCCGATCGGGGCATCGGCGCTACAATAGGAATTCCGCTGAAGTTTGTAACCCTCAACCCTATCGTCAGTCAGAAGGAGGATTGTTTTGTCAGACGCTGGCGTGGCAACTTGGAACCCTGAGCTTTACGATGCCCGGCACTCGTTCGTGTGGCAGCGGGGCGCTGATCTCATCGACTTGCTCAACCCTCAGGCAGGTGAGCGTATCCTTGACCTCGGTTGCGGCACAGGCCACCTTACCGCACAAATTGCGGCGCGCGGCGCAGAGGTGATGGGTATTGACAGTTCCACAGAGATGATTGAAGAAGCGCGCAAACATTATCCGACGCTGGAATTCAGAGTGGCCGACGCGCGGGACTTCAGCCTGGGCCAGCCCGTGGATGCCGTCTTTTCAAACGCGGCGCTCCATTGGATTCAGCAGGCTGAGCGCGTGGCCAGCTGCGTCTGGAAGGCGCTCAGGCTAGGCGGCCGATTCGTGGCGGAGTTTGGTGGAAAGGGCAATGTGCAGAGATTAGTCAATGCGTTTTACCGCTCTCTTGAAGCTCTGAACGTGAATCCTGAGAAGGATCCGAACCCGTGGTATTTCCCGAGCGTCGGCGAATATAGCTCAATCCTCGAGCGGCAGGGATTTGACGTGACGTTCGCGGTTCTATTTGATCGTCTCACGCCTTTGGAAGAAGGTGAGGACGGAATGCGCAACTGGATCAGAATGTTTGCCGGGGTATTTCTTGCAGCTGTTCCCGCCAAAGGGCAGGGGCGTTTCCTTGAAGGTGTCGAGTCGATGCTTCGGCCTGATCTCTTTCATGATGGAACGTGGCACGTGGATTATCGACGGCTGAGAGTAGTTGCCCGCAAGGCGTCTGTGTGAGAGATTACCTTGGCAGGTCGCTGAAAAACGATCTCGAGTGCTGTCATTCCGAGCCCTTTGCTTGTCGTTCTGAGCGCAAGCGAAGAATCCCTGTATTTTCGCTCAGGGTAAACTCCGCGAGGAATCTTGTTCTGACAACCCAGGACAGGCGAGATTCCTCCCTCGCAGGCTCGGGACCGCCTTCGGCTCCTCGGAATGACAGGCCGTGGGAGTTGTTCAGCAACCTACCAGACAGCTTGAGATGAAAACCCGAGATTGAAAAACGATGACCTACGAAACCTTGCTTTACGAGCAGCGCGAAGGAATTGCCTATGTTTCAATCCACCGCCCTGAGAAGCTCAACGCGTTGAACAATGCGGTGATGACGGAACTAAAGACCTGCTTTGAGGCGATTCAAAGCAATGACGAAGTGCGAGCCGTGATCCTGCAGGGAGCGGGAGAACGAGCTTTTGTCGCTGGCGCAGATATCGGGGAGCTTTCCCGGCTGGATTCCCTGCGCGGCAAGGAAGCTTCATGCCGCGGCCAGGAACTGGCCGATCTGATCGAAAATCTGGGAAAACCTGTCGTTGCGGCGATTCACGGCTATGCCCTGGGCGGAGGCTGCGAACTCGCCATGGCATGCACTTTGCGCGTAGCTTCCGAAGATGCCCGCTTCGGACAGCCGGAGGTAAAGATTGGAATTATCCCGGGCTATGGAGGTACGCAGCGGCTTTCCCGGCTGGTGGGAAAGGGAAGGGCCCTCGAGATGATTTTGACTGGAGAACCGATTACCGCGCAGGAAGCATATCGCATTGGCCTGGTGAACTGCGTCGTTCCGAAAAAGGACTTGATAGCCACCGCTGAGGCGTTGGCGCGCAAAATTATGGCCAATGCTCCTCTGGCGGTGAAGCTTTCCCTCGAGGCGGTCCATCACGGCCTGGAAATGAGCCAGCGCGAAGGCGAATTCCTCGAAGCCGACTTATTTGGCTTGTGCTGCACCACGGAAGATATGAAGGAGGGAACGCGCGCGTTTCTGGAAAAGCGGCCAGCAAAATTTGCCGGAAAATAGCCGCTGCTCCAATGGTCTGCACAACGGCTCGCCGGCCCTTTCAAACCTTATTGACACCGATGCCTTCCAGAAGAAAAGCCCGGGAACTCGCCTTACAGATGCTTTTCCAGTGGGATCTGGGCCGGCATTCCCCGGAGCAGGTAATTGCGAATTTCCTTGAGCCGCGCCAGTTGGATGCGGAAACCGAGAGGTTCGCTCGCTCGCTCTTTGAAGGCGCCGTGGCGGAAGCTCCAACTCTTGATTCGCTGGTGCGATCTCAGGCACAGCACTGGCGACTGGAGCGCATGGCCGCCGTCGACCGCAACATTCTTCGCCTGGCGCTCTACGAGCTTTTTCACGTGCCCGAAAATCCCCCGGCGGTGGTCATTAACGAGGCTCTCGAACTGGCTCGCCGTTTTTCAACCGTGGATTCGGTTGACTTTGTGAACGGAATTCTGGAAGGGGTGCGGAAGGCTGCGGCTCACCAGGGTTCATGAGGGAATCGAGAAGGCGAATTCGGTTGATCAGGATTGCTTCAAGGCGGCTTGGTCGTGTACCCGCTCTGTGACTTCATCCAGCATCTTCCTGACTTCATCGGGTGAAGGCGCCTCGGCGTAGACGCGCAGCAGGTTCTCAGTGCCTGAGGCTCTCACCATCAGCCAGGCAGAATCTCCCAGAAGCATCTTGAAGCCGTCAAGGTCCTCGACAGCCGTAACTTTGCGGCCTGCGATCTGGGTAATCCGGCGCTCTTCCACCAGACGCAGGGTGTGATCGATGGCAGGCCGCTCGACTTCCAGGTCCACGCGGCCGTAGTAGTGAGGGCCAAATTCCTTATTCAATTCCTCAACCAGTTCTCCGAGCGTTTTCTCTTTTTCCGCCATCACTTCCGCAAGCAACAGAGAGTTCAGAATGCCATCGCGTTCCGGCAAGTGGCCCTTGATTCCAATGCCGCCGCTTTCTTCGCCGCCAATCAGGATGTCGCGCGCGCGCATCAGTTCAGAGATATATTTGAAACCGATCGGCGTTACGTGCAAAGGCAGGCCGTGCTTTTGCGCGATCTTATCGATCATTTTCGTGGTGGAAAAAGTCCGCACCACTTCGCCGCGCCGGCCCAGGTCTTCAACCAGGTGGCGGAGCAAAATGGAGAAGATCTTATGCGAATCAATCATGGCTCCGCTCACGTCCACCGCGCCCACTCGGTCGGCGTCGCCGTCGGTCGCGAGGCCCGCATGGCAATGATTCTGGGCGATGGCGCGCCGTAATTCTTCAACATGCGGCTCGATAGGCTCTGGGTTCAAACCCGGAAAGAGAGGGTTGTGCTCGCCGTGAATTTCGTGGCAGGTAATGCCAGCCTCTGTAAATAGTCGGGCAATGAGTCCACGGGCTGCCCCGTACATCGGATCAATGGCAAACCGTAGGCCGAAGCCTTGGATGCGCTTAAGATTCACCAACGCTTTGAGCCGCTCGAGATAGGGACTGATCAGATCAACTGTGTCGATGGACGCGGCTCGGCCAGGCGATTTTGAGGCCGAGACATGATCCGAATCTGTAAGATGGTTTTCGATCTCTTTTACAATCGCCGGCGCCGCGGACCCGCCGTAGGAAGCCTTGAACTTGATTCCGTTCCAGCGATAAGGATTGTGGCTGGCTGTCACCATGATGGCGCCCGCTGTTCGGCGCGCGACAACGGCAAAGCTGATGGCCGGCGTGGGCGTGGGCCGGTCGGCAAGAATCACCGGAATGCCTGCGCCGGCAATCACCTCCGCAACCAGATGCGCGCTTTCCGGGGAAAGGAAGCGTGTGTCGTAGCCCACCACCAGGCCGCGCTCGGCCTCGCCTTTCGCCAAGACATAGCGGGCTGCGGCTTCAGCCACACGGCGCACGTTCGCAAAAATGAAGTCATCGCCGATGATTCCGCGCCAGCCGTCAGTTCCGAATTGAATATCGTTCGGCATACGAACTTCGTTGCGCCGGATTAAAGCAAGCTCTTCAGATTACGCCGTTCCAATTCCTGGACTACTTTCCCCACATCCTGGGCGTGATGGCGTGAGCAAACCAGAAGCGCATTCTCCGTATCCACAATGACAAGGTCCTCCACGCCCACAGCGGCGATGAACCTCTTCGGTGAAACAATCATATTGCGTCGTGAACCGAATAGAAAGCCGGCCGGAGGGGCTACGTTTTCATCCCGATCCTTGGGGCTTAGCTCGTAGGCTGTCGCCCAACTCCCCACGTCGCTCCAGCCGATATCGGCCGCAACTGCGTACACCTCAGGGATTTTTTCCATCAGGGCGTAGTCGATGGAGATGTTTTCGAGCTGCGGGTAAAGGCGCTTCAGGGCTTTTTCAGAGCGGGCGCCTCCTGCCTCAGCGAGGCGCCCAAGCCCGCGCGCCATTTCGGGCTGATAACGCTGGAGGTTTTTAACCAGCGTGGCAGCTTTCCAGATGAACATGCCACCGTTCCAGAAATAGTTTCCAGAGCGAACGTAGCGCTTCGCCTTGGCAAGCGGGGGTTTTTCCGTGAACTGTCGGACAGCAAAAATTTCAAGACCATCCTCGCAGCCAATTAGCTCGCCGCGATGAATATAGCCGTAGCCGGTTTCAGGCCGCGTCGGTTTAAGGCCAATCACCACGGAGTGGCCTTCCTGGAAGGCCGCCCTACATCCGGCCAGAAGAACGCGCCTGAACTGTGCGGGCTTCGAGATCAAATGATCCGAAGGGAGCGCCACCATGAGACCTTCCGGATCGCGGGAGAGGATTTCAAACGCGGCAAGGCCGAGGGCAGGGGCCGTATTGCGGCTCGCAGGCTCAGCCACAATCTGTTGGCGAGGAACCCGGGGAACTTCCCGCCGCACGATGTTTTGAATCGCCTGATTCGTGAAAATATAGGTGCGCTCGGGTGGGATCAGGCGCTCAATCCGCTCCAATGTCTGTGCGAGAAGGGTCTTTTCTCCAAAGAGACGAAGCAGCTGTTTGGGTTGCTTGCGGCGGCTCAGCGGCCAGAAGCGTGTGCCGCTTCCTCCGGCCAGGATCACGGCGTAAGCGTGCTCGAAAACGCGATTTCGACGTCTCATTCGATTGGGATGGCGCAAGGAAGCGCGTTCGCTTCAGGCAAAGACAATTCTTTCAATATCCTCGCCGCTGATTCCTCGCTCGGCAAGGGGCTTGCGGAAATCCGCTTCAAGGTTCGGAACGTAAAATTTCAGCAGCCGGCCAGAGACTTCAGGCACGAGGCGATATGTGGGAGTGGCCGGCGGAATGAGCCAGACATCCCCTGTCCGGTAGGCGTACCAGCCGGAGGGTATCTCAACGCGGCCCTCACCCGATAGCACTGTAAAAGCCTCCACCCGCGCGCGAGGTCCGGTAAATGCCGCGATTTTTGCCAGGGTGAGTTCCTCCACGGCAAAGAATGGGCAGGCCAGGACGAATCTTCGCGCGCCATACGGTTCCTGTAATTTGAGTTGCGGCAGGTCGCGCAGAGGCGGCTGGTGCGGTCGTGTGGTTTCAAGAGCTTTTTCGCGGTGCAGGGGACGCGGCTTGCCGTCCTGCCCCTTGCGGCCGAAATCATCCAGCCGATAGGTGATATCGGAATTCTCTTCTGCCTCAAATAGGGTCAAGCCCGGGCCCAGAGCGTGAACCGTTCCAGGCGGTACGAAGACGGCTTCCTCGGGATGGGGTGAAAACCGCTGAAGCAACTGAGAGCAACGGTTCTGGTCGATGGCTGCGCCCAATTCCTGAAGAGTTGTGCCCGGCTTCAGGCCAAGCAGTATTTCAGCTTTCGGCTCCGTATGGATCATATACCACATTTCGCACTTGCCCAGGCTTCCGTTTTCATGCTGGCGCGCATAATCATCATCGGGATGTACCTGAACAGAGAGCCAATCGCTTGTAAAGAGGAATTTGGCCAGAATCGGAAATCGACCATCGGCCGCGCCCTCGCCGCAAAGCTCCGGCCCGTAGCGCTTGCAGGCCTGGGCCAGACTCATTCCAGCCAGCACGCCGTTTGTGAAGACAGCCTCATCATCGGTCAACCAGACTTCGCCGATGCGCTCCTCTTCGAGGCCCTTCCGCTGGGGATAGCGAATGCTGACAGTGCGCCCTCGGCGCGTGGTCCACTGATCTGGATAGAGCGGCGCTAAGCTGCGCCGCCCCCAGATTTTGGGTTTGAGGACAGGAGAAAGCTGGAGCGGGCTATCGAGCTTGGGCATAAGCGGGACGGAGCTGCGAAACGAATTGTTTCAGTCTTCGCAGCCCTTCATCAATCTGCTCCTGGGATGTGGCATAGGAGATGCGCACGTGCTCGCGCGTGCCAAATGCAGGACCCGGAACCAACGCCACATGGACTTCTTCGAGCAGCCTTTCCGCGAACGCCGTGGCATCTTCCATGCCCGCCTTTTCCAGGGCGCCGCCCACATTCGGATAAACGTAGAATGCGCCCTCCGGATTGACGCACTCAATGCCCGGAATAGATCGCAGTCCAGCGACGATCTTTTCCCGTCGCCGCGCGTATTCGGCAAGCATTGTTTGCACGGACTCCTGCGGCCCCCGGAGCGCTTCGACCGCAGCCTTCTGCGCAATGGAAGTTGGGTTCGAGGTGGAGTGACTTTGCAGTTTGAGCATGGCGTCCAGCAGGGATGATGCGCCCAGAGCGTACCCCACCCGCCAGCCGGTCATGGAATAGGTCTTGGAAAGAGATCCCACAATCAGCAGATTCTCGCGGTTTTTCGACGCGCCCAGCGAGAAAGGCTTGCGCCCCTCGTAGAGGAAGTGGCAGTAGCACTCGTCTGACATCAGCAGGAAGTTGCGCCGCTCCGCCAACGCCAGCAGCTTTTGCATTTCCTCGGGCGGCACAACAGCCCCTGTTGGATTGTTCGGCGAATTCACAACCAGGATGCGCGTCTTGGGCGTGACCAGCTTTTCTACTGCCTCTGCGCGCAGCGCGAAGCCTTCATCTTCGCGGGTTTCGAGCGTCACCACCCGGCCGCCCGCGTAATTTACAATATCCAGAAAGGAGACCCAATAGGGCGCAGGCAGAATCACCTCGTCTCCAGGATTGATGACAGCCGCCACGGCCTCAAAGATGGCTTGCTTGCCTCCGACAGTCACAAGGCATTCTTCAGGTTTGTAGCTGGACCCGAAATCCTTGGCGTGGCGTTCGACAATCGCCTGCTTCAGCTCAGCAATCCCGCCGGTGGGCGTATATTTGGTGAAATTCTGCTCCACCGCGCGGATGGCCGCCTGCTTGATGTTTTCGGGCGTGGGGAAGTCGGGCTCGCCCGCGCCAAAATCCACAACATCAATTCCGCGGGCTTTCAGCTTGGCTGCTTTCTGCACCACCGCGAATGTGGGTGAAACGGAAATTCTGTTGATCGCTTCAGAAAATTGCATAATGTTTAACCTCGATTGTTAAATAAAATCTGGCTCACAACTCCCCCTGGATAGGGAGGGGATTAAGAGGCGGTTGACGCCAGAAGGTTTGAGCCTGACTTTCCTGCTATCGCATTTGTGCAGCACGCGCTGGAAATTTCTGCTTCAACCTGTCCTCCACCAGCGGCGGAACAAGGCCTTTTACGGGCCCTCCATGGTGAAAAATTTCCTTCACCAATCGTGAGCTGATATAGGCGAAAGACTCTCCGGGCATCATAAAAACCGTTTCGAGTCTGGGTTCAAGTTTGCGATTCATCAACGCCATCTGGAGTTCGTACTCGTAATCTGAGAAGGCGCGAATGCCGCGCAGAATGGCGCGCGCCTGCTTCTGGCGGGCGTAATCCACCAGAAGTCCGCTGAAAGTATCCACGGAGACGTTGGCAATGTCCTCGGTTACAAGTTGCAACATGTCGATGCGCTCATCGATGGTGAAAAGCGGTTCCTTTTCCAGGTTCGTCAGGATCGCCACCACCAGGCGATCGAAAAGCTGACTTCCCCGCCGGATGAGGTCCAGATGACCATTCGTAATGGGATCAAAGGATCCCGGATAAATGACTGCAACTTCAGCCATAGGAGTGGCGGAAGGCCGGAATCATTGGTGCCCTGGCAGGTTATTGAAAAGCGATTCTGAAAGCCGTCATTCCGAGCCCTTCGCTTGTCATTCTGACGCCGAGTGCAGCGAGGCGGAAGAATCCCTGCATTTTCAAATACAGAGATTCCTCGCCGCCTTCGGCTCCTCGGAATGACAGGCTACGAGAGTTTTTCAGCAACCTGTTAGGTTAGGATAGGCGTAAACCTCTCTCCCCTTCCGAAATGTCGCCATTCTTACCAGGGCGTAAATTTTAGACGCCTTTTTATTCTATCGTTCGATTTCGAGTGTTGTAAACCGCATTCTCAAAGAGCATGCAATTCCCGCTTTCTTGCAGGCTCTGGTTCGTGTAATATTCATTCCATGCCTTACATTGAAAAGCATTCGCCGGGCGCCTTCTGCTGGATCGATCTGGGCACAACAGACATCGAGGCTGCCGACAACTTCTATCATTCGGTCTTTGGCTGGCACATCAAAAATGTCCCAATAGGCCCGGAAAGCTTCGTTTCAATTTATCAACTGGAGGGCCGGGCGGTCGCTGCTGCGTATCCTTTGCGGCCCGAGCAGCGGTCGAAGGGCGTGATGCCGCACTGGATGGTGTATATCGCTGTCGACAACGCGGACGAGGCTGCGAATCGGGTGAGCCAGCTTGGAGGGAAGGTTCTTGCGCCGCCCTTTGATATGTCGGATTCCGGCCGGATGGCGACGTTCCAGGACCCGATGGGAGGCGTTTTCTCCGTCTGGCAAGCGAAGAAAAACATCGGCACGGAGATCACAGGCGTGGATGGTACGCTTTGCTGGGCGGAATTGAGCACGCCGGATCCGACGCGCGCCAGCCAGTTCTATTCCGACTTATTCGGCTGGAAAGCGGTGGCCGATGAGAGAGACCCCACCCGGTATCTTCACATTGTAAATGGCGAAAGTTATGTGGGTGGGTTTCCATTGTCGGAGCGGCGCGACCGGAAGGTTCCTCCGCGCTGGTTGATTTATTTCGCGGTGTCCGATTGCGACGCAGTTGCTAACAGGGCCGAACGCCGCGGCGCTAAAATTTATCTGCCTCCGACCACGCACGAAGGCGTAGGCCGCATGGCGGTGATCGCCGACCCCGAAGGGGCCGCCTTTGCGCTGTTTCAATCCGCCCGTCACACGTAAACGTAGGGATGGGCGGCGTCCGTCCAAATTGGCCGGAGCGCGCGCGGTTATCGCGAACAATCAAGGCTAATGGCTATCCACCGGGCTTACGGAATGCGGGGCGGTCTGTTCGGTCAAAAATCGCGCTGCGCGATGAAGACGATTCACCACAGCATCCTGGCCCAGCGTCGTCATCACCTCAAATAGTCCCGGGGCAACGGCTTGGCCTGTCAGCGCCACCCGCGCGCCGTTGATCAGCACACCTGCTTTCACCCCTTTTTCTTCTGCAAGGGAGCGAAGACATTTTTCCGTGGATTCCAAATCAAAGGGCAAAAGCTTCTCCAACCGCTGGGCGAGCGCTTCAAGCAGATCAGCCAGAACAGGGTCTTTCCAGAATTTCTTCACGGCTTCCGGATCATATTCAAAGTGATCGGTAAAGAATGCCCTCCCGAAGCCGGAAAAGTCTTTCAGGTTGCGCGCGCGGGATTGAAGCAGCGTCACGGATTTCTCAAACTTCTCGCGCTCCTTATCTGCAAAAGCAGTCTGCCAAAGCCCCGCGGATTCAAGCTCGCGCTGAATTAAAGGAAGAAGTCTCGACAACGGCAGATGACGAAGGTACTCGCTGTTCATCCAGGCGAGCTTCTCCGTATCAAAGACCGCATTGGATTTTGAGACCGCTTCAATCGAGAACATTTCCACCATCTCTTCAAGCGAGAGCAACTCTTTCTGGTTGGGAGGCGTCCAGCCCAGAAGCGCGAGGAAATTCACAAGCGCTTCAGGAAGAATGCCCTGCTCCTGATACGCGCTGACAGAGGTTGCTCCGTGGCGCTTGGAAAGCCGCTGGCGGTCAGGCCCCAGAATGAGGGGCAGATGAGCAAAATTCGGAACCGCAGCGTCGAGCGCCTGAAAGAGCAGGATTTGTTTCGGCGTATTGGAAATGTGATCGGCGCCGCGGATCACATGCGTGATCTTCATATCCAGATCGTCCACGACGACGCTGAGATGGTAGGTGGGGTTGCCATCCGAGCGCAGCAGGACAAAATCCTCAAGATCGCTGTGGGCCAGTTTGATCGAGCCAAAGACCTGGTCATCAAAGCTTGTTGCGCCGCTCTCCGGCACGCGGAATCGCAAGGCGGAAGCGCGGCCTTCGGCGCGCTGGCGGGCGCGGTCGGCATCTGAAAGGTTCCGGCAATGGCCGTCGTATTTCCAGGCGCGATGCTCGGCTGCGGCTCTCTCGCGCTTCTGTTGCAGTTCATCAGCAGAGCAGAAGCAGGGGTAGGCGGCCCCAGCGTCCTCCAACCGTGCAGCCACCGCGCGATAGCGGTCGAGGCGCTGGGACTGAAAATAAGGACCTTCATCCCAGTGGAGTCCGAGCCATTTCAGGCTGTCGAGGATCGCCTGCGCCAGCTCAGGCCGCGAGCGATCCACATCTGTATCCTCAATGCGAAGCACGAAGACGCCGCGTTCGCGGCGGGCAAATAGCCAGTTATAAAGCGCTGTGCGCGCGCCGCCCACGTGAAGATATCCGGTAGGCGAGGGCGCAAAGCGGACACGGATTGGTTCCATATCGAAAGGTCAGGGGCTTATAGCGCGATGGTGCATTTGCGCTTGCCAGTAAGCCGACAGCGTTCAGCAAGCCATTGTAGGGCATCGACGCCGGAAATGTAAAAGCTGAAGAGGTCAGGCTTATTAACGCTCCTGCCAACACCGTGCAGATGGCCGGCCACAACGATCCTGCTGTTCGATTTTTCTCTTTGACGCGGGCGCGGCTTTGGTGATGAAATAGGGGATGTTGACGAAGGCGGAACCAGCCTCCGAAAGGAAAGCTTCTTGAGAGGGAGTTGACTGCATGAGACGATTTTTAATCTTTCTCATGGCGAGCCTCATGATTTCGGGAGGCGCCGGATGGGTGTGCGCTCAGGAGGCGCAGAGCGCTTCGGATCAGCAGGCTTTGCAGAACGATCTGAATGCGATTACGATTCCCGAAGGCACGGAATTCAAGCTGCAATTGCACACCTCGATCAATTCCAAAACCGCGCGCGTGGGGGATCGCATTATCACTACGCTGATTGAGCCTGTGAACGTGGAGGATATCACCGTGCTTCGCAAGGGAGTGCGGGTTGATGGACACATTTCGGAAGTGAAGCAGGCTGGGCATCGCGGCAAAGGCGGTTATCTGGCGATCCAGTTTGACAACATCACCATGCCCAACGGTGAGAAAGTCGCCATACTGGGATCGCTTACGGAAGTCTTTTCCAGCGCAGAGAACGGAAGCGAAAACGTTGGCCCGGAAGGTGACCTCAAGGGCGGAGGCCCTTCACACAAGAAGCAGCTTGCAATGTTTGCCGCTCCGACCGCGGCCGCGGCGGTGGCTGGCGGCCTTGGCCCGGGAATTGCCGTGGGGGTTGCGAGCGGTCTGGCGGCAATCCTGATTCCCAAAGGCAAGCAGGCGACGTTGCTGGCCGGGTCGCTCATTGGAATGCGACTGGATGAAGACGTTACAGTTAACTTGCCGCCCGGAACGTTTAATAGCCCGACTGAGCCCACAACCTCGACGGGCTCTTCCGGCGCGTCACAATAAGATTGCGCTATTGCTGAGGTTTCCAAATTATAGTGCCAGCATTTTCTGTAGCGCCGGTGTCCCCACCGGCGTTTTTCGGCGCTGAGGACAGCGCCGCTACAGTCCGTGTTGTCACTATAATTTGTAATTCTCAATAATTTGAGACGCCGATAAAGACCCTTCGCGCGGCGCTCGGTGGTTTCCCTTTCCCACTCACGGGAGTGTGGCAAGGCTGGAAGGCGCGCGCCGGAGCAGTGATCTTATTCTCTCCAAAACAGTAAAATCCGGCGGTGAGGACACCGCCGCTACAAGAACGATTCTCATTCAGCCCAACCTTTGGCGCGCTCCACAGCTCTTTGCCAGCCGGCGTAAAGCTCTTCGCGAGAAGCCACACTTAGTTTTGGCTCGAAACGTGTTCTATTCGTTTCGGATTGGGACTGGGCGGCCATGGCTTCCCGCTCATCTTTCCAAAATCCTGTCGCAAGCCCCGCAAGACACGCTGCGCCTAAGGCCGTGGATTCCGTGACGGCGGCGCGTTCCACTGGAATTTCCAGGATGTCGGCCTGAAACTGGCAGAGAAAATTGTTCCGCGCCGCGCCTCCATCCACCCGCAACAACTCCGGCTTTAGATTTGAATCACGAATCATGCATTCCACAACGTCGCGCGTCTGATAGGCCATCGATTCCAGCGCCGCGCGCGCCAGATGATTGCGATTACTTCCGCGCGTGAGACCCACGATGGTGCCCCGCGCATAGGCATCCCAGTAAGGCGCGCCCAGGCCGACGAAAGCCGGAACGAAATAAACCCCTCCCGCGTCGGGCGTCTCGAGCGCCATTGCTTCCGTATCAGCCGCGTCGCGAATCATTTGCAGTTCGTCGCGCAGCCATTGAATGGCGGCTCCTGCAATAAAGATGCTGCCTTCGAGAGCGTAAGAAACGGCGCCATCGCGCTGCCAGGCCACCGTTGAAACGAGGCCTGTTTGCGAAGTGGGAATTTGCGATCCCGTATTCATCAGAAGAAAACAACCGGTTCCGTAGGTGTTTTTCACATCGCCGGGCTTGAAACAGCGGTGACCGAAGAGGGAAGCTTGCTGGTCACCAGCCACGCCGGCAATCGGAATGCGATGCGGGCTTCCCAAAAAATCGGTTTCCCCCAGAACGCCGCTCGATGGCCTGACCTCGGGCAACAGAGATGCCGGAATGCGGAAGTAGCGGAGTATTTCATCATCCCAGGCAAGCGAGTGGATATTAAAAAGCAAGGTCCGTGAGGCGTTGGAGACATCGGTAGCGTGAACGCGTCCTCGCGTGAGTTTCCAGATGAGCCAGCTATCCACGGTTCCGCAAGCAAGCTTTCCACGCTCTGCCAGGTTTCTTGCGCCTGGCACGTTTTCAAGCAGCCAGGCGATCTTGGTGGCCGAGAAATACGCATCGACGACCAGGCCGGTCTTTTCGCGCAAGACGCGATCGTAACCTTCGCGTCGAATGCGGTCGCAATCCGGCGCGGTGCGACGGCACTGCCACACGATGGCGTGATGAAGAGGCTTTGAGGTTTCTCGATCCCACAGCACCACCGTTTCGCGCTGGTTGGTGATGCCAATGGCTGCAACCTGTTGCGGTTCGACGCCGGCTTTCTTCAACGCCTCTTCTGCGACGCTCCACTGTGATTGCCAGATTTCTTCAGCGTCGTGCTCCACCCATGCAGGCTGCGGATAGTATTGCCTGAATTCGAGGCTGGCGGATGTCACAACGCTTCCGGCGCGATCTATCAGCAAAGCGCGGGAACTGGTGGTGCCTTGATCGAGAGCAAGAATGTAGGATGCGCTCATGAGTCTGCTTCCCCTCGATAATTTGGGGCGCTCACTATCGTAGCAGGCTTTTGGCGTACCGAGAGGCTGGTTTATGAGAAAATATGGCGGAGAATCGCAGAAGGGATTACTTTTGATGACAAACACGGCTGCCGGGCGTCTCGAAGCGCTCAATATCCAATTAGCTGAGGTTCTTCAACGCGCGAAGCAGTGCGCCGCAGGGCCGCTGGGAAAAATCCTGGGGCTGGAGGAGATCCAGATTTTGTCGGATCTGATCGGCCAGGGTAAGCAGCTATTGGAGGATTCTCCGTCCGATTTCGATTCGGAGTGGCAGGCGCAGAGGAAGGAGTATCAGGAAAACCTCCGGCAGATAAAAGATCTGATTCAGAAACTTGAATCCGGTCTGAATGAGCGCCGGGAGGAGCTTCGCGCCGGAAGCGCCCAACTGCGCGCGATTGCGGATTGGGTTGAAGCGCTGAAAGGGACTCGGTGAGAAGCGCGCGCCCTTTGAGACGCATTTGGGGCCAGGCTTTTGATGCTGAAGAAAACGCTGTCGGCCTACTGATTAAGGCGTCGGCAGGTAGTTCAAGAGACTGTCTTGTGAGATTCTGCCCGCGGAGGCCAAGGCTGCGTCCAGGGTGGTCTGAGCCTGATTCATGGCCGTGATAGCCTGCGCGGGATCGGCGGCAATCAAAGTGTTTTGCTGTTCCGTAAGCTGGGTGCTCTCAGAGGTCAGGATTTTGGAAGTTGTCTGAAGCTGGGAGAGAGCAAAGCCGTAATAAGTCCGCTGTACGCTGACATTACTGAAGGCCTTATTGAGTTCTGACGTCGCTGTGGAAAGTGCGGAGGTCGATCCGCTTTGAAGCGCCGAGGATAGATCCTGTAAAGCCTGAAAGACATCAGCCCCTGGGGCACTAAAAACGGCATTTCCCGGCAGATTAGTCTTCACGAAGATGCCCTGCGCGATCTCGACCTGGTTTGAGTTGTTGTTTCCTGTGTAATTCACGCTCCCGCCGTTCTGAACGTACGGCGCGGTCGTGGAATCCGTCCCGCCGAAGAGATAGACGCCTTGAAACTCGCTGTTGGCGAGACCCAGAATTTCCTGCTGCAAGTTATTGGCCTGAGTCGCTAAAGCCTGCCGGTCTGAGGGGGAGAGCGTGGGACTGCCCCCCTGGGTGGCAAGTGAAATGGCGCTGGTCAGCGCTTCGCCAACTGCATTCAGAGCGGAATCCGCTGCTTGAAGCGGCCCTTGTATTCCGGAGATGTTCTGCGTGAATTGATCCAGGTTTCCAGCTTCAAACTTATTCTCCACGAAGGACTGAGCCTGGGCGGGATTATCGGAAAGTGAATTAAGCTGCTGGCCGCTGGCTACTAGCTGGAGCGCGTTATTAAAGCGCTGGCGGTCCTGGGTGATATCCTGGAGCAGCGTGTTATAAGGATCGAATACCAGGCGGATGCCCACGTTAGCCTCCGTTCACAAGGTTCATCGTTGTTTGGTCCAGGGCGTCAACCGTGGCGATCACACGCGCCGAGGCTTCATAAGCGAGTTGGTATTTCACCAGGTTCGCCGCCTCTTCATCCATCGAAACGCCGGAGACATTGGCGCGTTGGTTCTGGAGTTGCTGAAGAATAAGATTGGAGGTCTGTTGCTCGTTTGTTGCGTTTGAGACCTCGTTTCCCAAGCCGCCGATGAAGCCCGCATAGAAAGCCCCTGCCGTTTGATTGTTGATGATCGGCTGGTTCTGAACGGCAGCGAGCGCCAGCGCATTGCCGTTGTCTCCCGGTGAAGAGGCGCTGGAACTGGCAGCAACCTGGGTGGGATCCGTGATGGCCACGGCCATCTGAGCCGCGGCGCCCTCGTTCGTGCCTGGCTGAGTTGGGGTGAATGGAGCAAAAAACTGCCCGCCGGCTGCGCCCGACAGATCGTATCCCTGCTGGTGCTGTGTATTGACGGCGTTCATGATGCTGGCGGCCAGATTATCCAGTTGGGCTTGAGCTGCGATCACGCCCTGATCCCGAGCTTCAATCACCCCACCCAGTTGCCCGCCGTGGATTCCAGTTGTGATGTTGGATCCCTGATCGTAAACCTGTTCTGATCCGGTGGTCGGGTCCGGCTGGGTAGTCAGCGCGTAGCTTTGATTTCCAACCACGAGCGGCGCTCCATTGGCGGTGGTAATGGTCAAAGATCCGCCGTTCACATTGATGACAGAGACTCCAATCAGCGCCGAAAGTTGGTTGATAAGCTGATTTCTCTGATCCTGAAGCTGATTTCCGGATTGAGTGCTAGTTACGGTTCCGATCTGGTTGTCGAGGGTTGCGATCTGGGAGGTCAGGTTGTTGATTTGTCCTACAACTTGATTCACCGATTGGTCCAGACTGCCCCTAATTTGGGTCAACGTGTTGGAGGCCTGGTTAAATGCGGTAGAGAGGTTCTGACCGGCGTTCAGCACTGCCTGCCGCATCACCGTGCTGGTCGGATTGGTCGAGAGTTCCTGAAAGCTGTTAAAAAATTGGGTGATGGCGCTTTGAAGGCCCACTCCCTGGGTTTCATTGAATAAAGCGTTCACCTGGTTCATCGCGCCGATGAACGCGCTCAATTGGTTCTGATTCTGCGTTTCGTGATCGATCTGCAATTCCAGGATAGGGTCTGTGACGCGTTGAATCGACTGAAGCTCGGTTCCCAACCCGAATTGCAGGTTGCCAAACGTCACGGAGGGTTGTTCCACAAAAACGGGACGCTGGCGGGAGTAGCCCGGAGTATTGGCGTTGGCGATGTTGTTGCTCGTCACCTCGACCGCTGCCTGATCAGCCATCAGGGCCGAGAGAGCGATGTTCAAGCTTCCCGAGAGGGTTCCCATGAGTTATCGGTCCCTCCCTTCGACGAATGAGAGATTCTGCCGAACCCGAGGCGGCTGATAAAGACCCAGGTTCTGTGAAGAAAGACAGGTTTGAATGGCCTGCACGGTGCGCCGCAAGGCTCGCCATAGTCCTGCCTGAACCTGATTTTGCCGCCTCACTTCGGTCCCCGCCGTTTGCATTTGGCGAAGAAATTCCGACCAGCGATCGGCTGAAGTCTTGCCCATCCCACTGTTCCAGAGAGGACGCAAGCGTGTGATTTCAGAGTCGAGGTGAGCAATCGTAGAGCATAGAGCTTTTTGGCGCTCGGTATTCTCCTGGATGGCTTCCAGATCGAGATTCGTCAGGGCCTGCTGCGCCTCGCCGATCGCGGCGGCCAGGTCTCGGAGCGCGTCCAGCCGCTTTTGTGCCAAATCCAGAAGTTTTTCGGCCTCAGGTTTCATGGGAATTCAAGCTGTGACGTCGAGTTGGCGCTTCGGCTCCTCATCCTCGGGTTCGAGATCAGCGGTATCCTTGCTGGGACGAGGAGGAGGTTTGCGGGCTGTATCGCGCTTGAGATGGAACTGAAGCCTTTCGGGAGCATCCGAAACAGATTCCAGGACGGGAGCGTTGATTTCAGGAATGTCCGCCATAAATGCCAGCCGTTCCGCTTACGAGCGCGGAGGCGCCCCAAACAGCTCGGAGAAAATCGCATCCGCGATTTGTTGATTGCTGACTTGATACGTGCCCCCATTAACAGCCTTCTGTAGTTGCTGCACCCTTTCCTGCCGCACGTCTGGCAGGGCCTGCAATTGAGCCTTCAGAGACTCAATCTGGGCGCTGCCGGTTGAAAGGGTTGCCACATCCGCGCCCTGATTCAGGGCGTCGGCCTGCGTTGGATCTCCAGCCTTGCGAACCGAGGTTGCCTCGGGCTGCTGGCTTTCCGGAAGTTGCGGAATAGAATTGATTCTCACATCCAGCCTCACCAATGTTATCCGTTACGACTGCATATATCGGCTGGGATGAGAGAAAACTTTAATCCTTGCCTTAGAAAGTTCTCAATTTCGTATGCAGCGGTGATCTTCTGACATTTGAATAGCTTCCAGAGTTGACAATTTCGCTGTTGCCGGCTGATGAAGAGAATTTAAGAAACTTTCAGCCGTCCGCCGGCCTTCGTGGGAGGGTGGGCGGCCTGATTTGCCTGAATCTTTCCTATCGGTGTTCGTCTGATCCGCATTAGTATGATCGGCGGCTGCCTGGAGTCGCTCTATCTGTTGATAGAGCATGCGGCTGATGCCGATGCCGCCCGAAGCCGCCAGAGCGGTTGTCATGGCGCGAAGGCTCAGGTCTCGCATGGTGTCAAAACCCGGCTCATCGGACCCCGATCCGGGATCGGCAAAAGTCTTGACCATATCCTTCCAAAGAGTCGAGACCAGCATGGATTCAAACTGTTCGGTTGCCTTCCGTAGTTTTTCATCCTGCGACGGGTTGGTAAGTTTGGACGCACTCGGGTTTGTGGCACTTTTAGGAGCCGTCAGCGAGTTTGACCGAGCAATCGCAGAGAGCGTTGAGAGTCCCATGATCTTTTTACTTTCGCAGCATGCCTTCCGGCGCGCTGTTAAGGCCCTCCGTTATTTCGCGCTTCCCTTGCTCCAGGCGGGCGAGGAGATGTTAAATAATTCGCAACTGAGCGTTCAGTGCGCCGGCGGCTTTGATCGCCTCTAAAATCGCCACGATATCGCGCGGGGTTGCGCCAATGCTTTGCATTCCGTTGACCAGGTCTTCCACCGTCGCTCCTTGCGGGAGTTCCAGGCGCTTTGCCGGATTTTCCTTATACTGAACCGTCGTTTGCGGCACCACCACCGTTTGGCCGGTGGAGAAAGCCGGAGGTTGAGACACCTGATATTGAGTGGTGATCGCAATAGCCAAGTTGCCGTGCATCACGGAAACAGCGCCGATTGTGACATCACCGCCCATCACAATAGTTCCCGTGCGCTCATTCACCACAACTTCCGCGCGCGGGTTGATGGTAACGGGAAGGTCTTCGATCCTGGCAAAGAACTGCGTTACGCTTTGCCCGCCCATGGCGGAGGCCGGAATATCAATGCGGCGGCTATCGACCGCCGTTGCCACGCTTCTGCCCATGGCTTGATTAATGGCGGCGGCAATGTTTTCCGAAGTGGCAAAATCGGCCTGGCGCAAAAGCAAGGAAAGCGTCTTCATCTGGCTCAGATCCACAGGCACTGCGCGCTCCACAATGGCGCCTCCAGCAATGCGACCGGAGGTGGGCTGGTTCACGGTCAGATTATTTCCCGGTACGCCCGCAGTATAGCCGCCAAGGGTGAGCGGCCCTTGCGCCATGGCATACACCTTGCCATCCGGTCCGTAAAGCGATGTCAGCAGCAAGGTTCCGCCTTCCAGGCTTTTGGCATCGCCGGCGGAGGAAACGTTCACATCGATTCGGGTCCCTGGTTCGGCGAAGGGAGGCAGTTCAGCCGTGACAAATACGGCGGCGATGTTGCGCACCAGGATCAGGCGGCCCGGGGTCTGGATGCCGAATTTCTGAAGAATGTTGGCGAGCGTCTGCATCGGAAAAATGGTGGGTTGCTGATCGCCCGTGCGGTTCAGGCCAACAACCAGCCCAACGCCCACCAGGGGATTATCCCGCACGCCTTCGATGGTGGTGACGTCGCCGAGATGGACAATTCTTTGCTTTGGCGTGGTCGCCGCGGCTTGAATGGAGCCCGTGACCGCAAGGAAAGCGAAAACAAAGCCGTAAAATTTGCGCAGTCTTTTCATGATTTTAGAAATTCAAAATGTGAAGCAGGGTTCGGATGATAACGTTTGGCTCGCGCGTTCCCTCGTTGATGATGCCTTTGCCGTTCACTTCCAGTTCCAGGTTGCTCATTTGAGATGAAAGGATGACGTTATCGGTGCTCACGTCGTCAGGACGCACTACGCCGCGAAGCGTGACCAATTGGCTTTGGTTGCCGTTATTAATGCGTCGATGCCCTTCCACAACCAGATAGCCGTTGGGCAGAGTCGCCACGACGCGACCGGTCAGGCTGGTATTAAGCTGATAGCTGGTCGCTGTTTGAGCTTGTCCGGAGAGCGCCTCTTGCGAGTTGGGCGCGAAAAGGTTTTGTAACCCCGATCTTGGCCCGATCGGTCCCAGGAATTGGCTGATGCCCGAATTCGCCGAGAAGGTTCTCTGTGTTTTGGCTGTGCCGGTGGCTGAAGAAGTGGTGAGCTCAACCACATCGATGGTGACGAGATCCCCGACGTTCAGGGCTTTATCGTCGCGGCTGAGCTTCCCAAAGGATACATCCGGATTCCACAGGCTTCCGGCCGTAGGCTGATATGGAGAACCGATCTCTTGATTCACCTGCTGCAAATATTCGGAGAGCGATTCTTGCTGGGGTTTGCGCTTTTTTCGGGCTTGGGCGGGGGCTGCCGCGATCACCAGCATGAGAGAAAGAAGGATGCCCAAACTCGCTCGACTTTCAAGCCACCTAACAGGTTGCTGAAAAACGTTCCCGAAGCTTGTCATTCCGAGCGCAGCGAGGAATCTCGTTTTGAAAATACAGTGGTTGCGCAATCCCTCGCCGCCTTTGGCTCCTCGAAATGACAGGGTGCGAGAGTTTTTCAAGAACCTGGGGGATATTCCCAATAAACTCATAAACGAATCCTCTAAGAATTTCGTCCCGCGATCATAGCGCAGCATAAAGCTGGTCGCGGCCAACGACCCTTGCCTGATAAATTCGATCTTTAGTGCGCGCTCGCACTTCCTGCCCCATCGTCCCAGGCTGCATCGGAATCACAATCAGAGTCGCCCGGAAACGCGCGCCTTGCAGGATCAGCTCGGCGGGCCGCCCGGTGCGAACAAGGGTCGCGGGTCCAAACATTGAGCCGTAGACCACCTGGCCTTCCCGGATAACCTGGCGAGTCGCCAGCCCGGTAATCTCGCTGAGGGTTGGCAGATTGTTCGGCAAAAGCCCCGTTACTTCGCGGGGAGTCATTTGGAAATCATCGCTTGTCACGATCTGCCCTGTTGGCAGGTCGCGGCGAGCTGCCAGGAGCGGAACCTTGATCTTTCCACGCGCATAAACCGCAAAGGGAACCAGCGAAGCATCCTTTGTGGCGCGCATGCGAAAGCACGTTTCCTGGCGAAATGGATCATATTCGATGGCAGTGACTTCAAGGCCGGCATCATCCTGCGTGACGCGGATGGGCATAGGGAGTTCGAGGTCGCTGGAATGTATGGAATTGAGCCCGCCCGCGCCTCGTTGCTGAAGCGCGGTTTGAATGGCCTGGAGCAACTCGATGCGTGTAAGCGGCCTGCTGAAGCGCGTGACGAAGATTGCAGGCGGAATCGCCAATTCCTGAGCCAGATCGGGCGCGCCAACCAGGCGGTTCAAAATCTCCTGGCGCGTCAGCCGGCGAGTCTCGCCGGGCTGGGGAGATTCTCCAAAGTTGATTTGAGCGCAGCGCGCGCGGAGGACCTCCGGCGCTGAACGCGGCAACAAATCAGCCAGCGTTAATGAAGACGTGTAGGCTTCCACTCCGGTTTGGAGAGCCAGGCGGCTATTGCCATTCCACGCTTGCGCTCTCAGGGGCGCGACGAGCAGAAGGTTGGCAAAAGCGAGAATCGTAATGGACTTTACAGGCTGCATCTTTAGCGGATCCTCAGGAAGTTAAGTCTCGCCTGAAGCTATTACGGCGCCAATTGGTTCAACTGTTGCAACATCTGGTCGGCGCTTTGCACCACGCGCGAGTTGGCTTCATAGGCGCGCTGTGTCTCGATCATGGCAACGAACTGGTCCACGACGTTGACATTGGATTGCTCAAGCATTCCCTGCTGCACGGTGCCGAGTCCCTCGTTGCCGCCCGGAGTGCCGGTGATCGGCGCGCCAGAAGAAGTGGTCGGGATAAACAAGTTCTGACCAATGCTCTGTAGTCCTGCCGAATTCGGAAACAAAGCAAGCTGGATCGTGCCCACCTGCTGCGCTTGCTGCGAGCCGGGTTCAGTGACGGAGACCGTGCCATCCGTGCCGATACTGATCGTCAGGGCATCGGAGGGAATCGTGATGGGCGGGTCGAGGGGATTCCCGTCTGCCGTCACGATATTGCGTTGTTCATTGAGCTGGAAGGCGCCGGCGCGCGTGTAAGCAATCTGTCCGGTCGGCAGCAGCACCTGGAAAAATCCTTGACCTTGAATGGTGAGGTCTAACGGATTGCCGGTATTCGTGTATTCCCCTTGAGTTTGCAAAATTTCCGAAGCCGCAGTGCGCGCGCCCAGGCCGATTTGAAGGCCGGTGGGCATGGTGGTCTGCTGCGTGGCGGCGGAGCCTGGGACGACGAGGTTCTGGTAGACCAGGTCTTCAAACTGAATCCTTCTCTGCCGAAAACCCACGGTGCTGATGTTTGCCAGATTGTTGGCGATGTTGTCGAGATTTAATTGCTGAGCCGTCATTCCTCCGGCGGCCACGTAAAGCGCTGGAAACATGAAGATCTCCTTAAGAAGCTGGAACGCTGGGAAGTTGCTGCACCGCCGCCGCATCCATGATGGTGTAGAAGATGGAAACAGCGCGTTGCAGCAGGTCCGCCTGGCGTTGCAAAGTGATCAGATTCACAACGCCGGTAATGGCGTTGTAGTTGGAGGATTCCAATGCGCCCTGGATGATCTGAGGCTTCAAATCGGGCTGCGCCAGATTCGCAGGCGCTGTGAAATAAGAATTCCCTTCCGCAAGCATTGGCGCATTGGGGGGGAAGTCCATCACCTGGAGGCGGTCCACCAATGTGCCGTTGACGGAAATCAGCCCATCGGCGCTGATGGAAACCGGCCCTTCGGGCAGCCGAATGGGGCCTTTGGCCCCCAGGATCGGGTCGCCTGAAGCGCTGAGCAGTTCGCCGTTAGAGCCAAGCTGGAGGCTGCCGTTCCGTGTATAGCGAATCCCTGCCGCTGTCTGCGCGACTAAAAACCCCGAGCCTCGCAGGGCAATATTTAGACTGCTGCCTGTGTGCTCGATCGAACCCGGCTGACGATCGAGTTGGGAACCGCCCAACACGCCAAAATCATTAATGGCCTGATTGAGAGGCGCTGTGGCGGCGCGGCCCTGGGCGACATTGAGCGCCTCATAAAAGGGCACTTGCGCTTTGTAGCCTGTCGTGCTGACATTGGCGAGGTTCCCGGCAAGCAGATTCAGAGATTGGAATCTTGCCATGAGGCCGGTCAACGCTGAGTAGAAGCCGCTATTCATTTCGTGCATTCCTCTTTCGCCCAGCTCATGTGCACTTCAACCGCCAAAATGGAGTGGCTGTGAAACGAAGCGGATAACCTGTGAGGTTAAAATGACTTAGCCGCGCATCAGGGGCAAACGGGCGGTTACTTAAATGCTTCTAGCCGGAAACTTGTTGCCGACCGCCTGTTGCCGCCTCGGAAACTTCTGCCGAGCGCCGATTGGGAGGGGTGATTTCTCCGGCGCTGACAAGGATTGCCTTGCAGGGGCGCTCTACAGGCTTCTTAGGCGCAAAGCCGTGTAGAGCGCCCTCTAACGCCATAGCAATACAAGATTAGCAGGCCTGAATGAGATAATGGAGCCAGGTGAGACAAATGAGACAGAATTTTTTGCGAGGTGGATTGTGAAATTTCGATGGTTGGTTGTGGCGCTTTTCAGTATCTCACTGGCAGGGTGGACTCAGACCAGCCTGGCTGCGGGGTTGCTCCATCATAAAGCCAAGAAAGCCGCTAAGGTTACGAAGACTGTTGCGACGAAGACTGCCAACGGGAGCGAAAAGGTTGCTACCACGACGGCTTCCACGACCGCTTCCGCGGGGCACGACGTGGCGCAATCAGCGGCGACCAGCACGGCGGTTCACGGGACAAAAGCCGCCGGGCACGGGGCAGCGGCTGCCATCAAGGGGCTCTTTAAGCATTTATAAAGCGCTCCAAGCGGCGAAAGATAGAGTATTCGCGCTCTGGCAGACGCTTTGCAGTTATCTCGGAGATGAGCGCTTGAAATTCACACTCGACGTGCAACGTGAGAGCATGGGAGAGGGCATCGGCGTGAAAGTTGTGGCTGATCCCGGCCAGCAAATTACCGAAGTGAAGATCACATTAGACGGCAGCACATTGGCCGACGATCAATTGGCCACGCCTTCCGTGCAGTACGAACGGAGTTTTGATCACGTTGGTGAGGCAAGACCGGGCAATGAACATCGGCTCCTGGTGACAGCGACAGATCAGGAGAGTAAATACGAATCCGCCATGAAGATATGGACGGACGCAACTTAGCGAGGCCTGCAATTACAGTGACAACCTCTGCTGTAGCGCCGGTGTCCCCACCGGCGGTTTTTCGGCGCTGAGGACAGCACCGCTACAGAAATCATTGTGATTTGCAGTCCTCAATAGGCGCTATTAAAAAGCTCCGTCAGCCCGGCGTATCGCTGATCTCGCTCAAGACCGCGCGACATGAAGGCAGTGAGGGGAATGAGTTCAGGGAACATCAATCGAAGCCTGACCAAGAACCCGAACGATTTGATCCCGCATTTCCTGGGCTGTGAAGGGCTTCCGCAAAAAGCCTTGCGCCCCGGCCTCCACTGCCTCCTTCACGCGCTCGGCCCTTCCTTCCGCGCTGATAATCACCACTGGGATGTCACGAGTGCCATCATTAGCCCGGATGGTCCGCAGGAATTCCAATCCATTCATTCCCGGCATGTTGATATCACAAAGAATCAGATCGAGATGCTGGCTTTGAGCCAGCGCCAGGGCATCCTTCCCGTTCGAGGCTTCAAAAATCTCGATAGGAGTCGATGCGTGCCGAAGAAAGCCCTCCACCATCTTGCGGATCATGGGTGAATCATCGACAACAAGCAAGCGAAGCTTCTTCATACTTTCACTTTAATCCAAGCGCCACCGGCATGAGCGCTTTTTCCGTTGAGGGTCTCAGGAATCTCGATAGGGAGAGATGAGTTATCGGCTTTGAGCTAGCGCTGCGAGTCTATGCGGAACTGATGGAAGATTTCATGAAATCCTGTTGTAGCCACTGGTCAACGCGGCGCGATTCAGTGGTTAAAGTCTCCGCCAGCCTCAGACGGAGGTGAGGATCCAAGCGGCGAAGCGCGTTTAGTGTACCATAATTTGGGCTGCCTTTTTCAGCCTCGGGACTGGTTTCCCCGCTACGAATCTGTATAGGACTCAGGTGAGCGCATGCATCAGCGATGGCAACCATCCCGACAAGTTCCGGACAATTCGGCGCGCGCTCCGGCTCATGATGAAAGCCGAACACCTCCACTAGCGCAAACGGAAAGTTCCACAACCCCCCAATGGCGGTTCCGAGCGCGCAATGATCGAACCCGCGTTCCCGGTGACGTTCTTCCAGTGCCGTTAAGGATGGAAGCGAGCCAGCAACGCTTGCGTCTGAAACAGCCGCATGCGCGAGCAAAGGAAGCCAGCCGATATCGTGCAGCATTCCCGCAAAATAAGCTAACTCAGGCTCCCCAAATCCGCTCCATTGGCCGAGGCGCTGGCTTAGGACTGCCGCCAGCAGACCATGGCGCCAGAAGAGAAGCCCTGCCGCCGGAGAAAGCATCCTGCCGATAGACTCGATGAGATAACAAGTCAGTGCCAAAGTGCGGAGCACGTCAGAATGAATCACCATGGCCGCCTGGGCCAGCGTCGAGATGGGGTAAGGGAGGCTGAAGAGCGACGAATTTGACAGCTTGACAATCCGACCGCTGAATTCCGGGTGCTGCTCCGTCACCTGGGTTAGTTGCCGCAAGTCCAACGGTTCGGAGATCAGAATCTTATTGATTTCCGCAATGGGCTGAGGCAGAGAGGGCCACAGGGCGAGCGGATGGCTGGTTGCGCGCGCAGTCGCACCGTTCTCACGTGGATTGGGCAGAGTTGGTTGTGGGTTTTCCGAAGGGCGCGGTGCAGCCCCCGGTATTTTCGAGTCCATGCTTAATCCGATGATCTTTCCTATCGGCAGAACCGGCGAAATCTTCAATCGCAGGGTCATCAGGTTGCTGAAAGACGATCCTAAGCGCTGTCATTCCGAGCGAAGCGAAAAATCTTGCTCTGCAAATAAATGGCTTACGAGATTCCTTCCTCGCAAGCCCGGGACCGCCTTTGGCTCCCCGGAATGACAAGCGGTAAGGGTTTTTCAGCAACCTGTTATAACGCGCTGAGGTTCCGGATTCTGTCACCAGGCTTGCGGTTCTGCCGTGAAAAATGGATTTGCTTTTCCGGGGGGCCGGAATTGTTATCGTTTCAGGAACTCCATGCGCTCGCTTGGGCTGGCCAGTTCCGTAATTTGAAGGCCGTAGTTCCCATCAACGACCACCACGTTGCCGCGCGCCACTACTTTCCGCCCGATCAACAATTCTGCGGGGTCGCGCACTTGCTGATCCAGCTCAACGACTGAGCCCGGCCCCAGTTCCAGGATGTCCTTGAGCGGCATCTGTCGCTGGCCGAAACGCAGGGTTACTTCCAGCTCCACATCCAGCAGCAGGCTTAAATTGGTGTCCGAGAATGATTCCAGGGGCGGAGGCGTTCCATCAGTCTTTTCAGCGCGAGGAAGCGCAATTTCCGGAGAATATTTCCCGTTGCTTCTTCGGAGCCATAAGTGAATGGTGATGACAAGTCCTGATGAACCCTTGATGCGTATGCCGCTTTGCGCCGCAGGAACCCAGGCGGGGCGTTCGCGGCCACACCATTTCGGCGTCGCGTTTTTCCCGGTTTTTCCCGCCCATAATTTTCCAGCCAGGTCGGCTACGGTTTGAAACAGGCTGAGAAGAGCTTCCTGATGCTCGGGCGCGAACAGGGCGTCAGACTCAATGGGTCCGCCCGAAGCCAGCCGAGCGAGCGCCAAGCCATCCGGTTCGGCAAGCCAGAAGGCGAATTCGGTGATCTCGCCTTCCCCGTCCAGGTTAAAACGAAGCCAATGGCCCGTTGAGCCGGTTGTTTGGAGGTCTACGGCAGCGACGTCTTTTTCCGTAAACCCTTCAACCACATAGGATTGACCGCCAAGCTGGGCAAGCGTTTGTGAAACGCTTTCCAGCCAAACGGCCTGCCAGCTTTGTATTTCGGCGCCGGGCGTAGTTAAATTTGCAGGGCTCATAAGAACTCCTTAAACGCGTGGAATATGGGATGCGGGGGCGCGCTTTTCAATCATGGCCCCGCGCATGTTGCCAACCCGGACAGGATGAGCGGTGAATAGCTGTTTTCCCGCCACGGTAATCAGGATGGGATCCTTGACGAGATGGCCCAAATCAAGCACCTGCCCTTTTTTAAGTCCCAGGACCTCCTGACCGCGCATCCGATGAGGGCTGAGAGTCGCTTCGACTGGGAAGATAAATTGCTTTGCCAGCCGATGCAGGGAGGTGTTGCCTTCAGGCGCTCTGCCTCGTTTCTGTGTAATCCATCTTTCCGTGATCTTACGCAGCAAGGTGCTGGCTACAGCCGCCGGGAACGCAAAATTCAGCATGCCGTAAACCCAAGGCAGTTGAATCTCGAAGCCCAGAGCCAGAATTTTCTCTTCAGGCGGAAGGAGCCGCAGGATCTGCACCTGGTTCTGTCGCTGTCCGAAAATGAATTTCATTTCCACAAGAGACTGCCACGTGGCATCAAATTCCTGACAGACGATTGAGGCCACAGCTTCAATCACGTGTTCTTCAATCTCCGTCACTTCCCGCTGCTCAATCTCAACTCTGCCATTTCCGCCCAGAAGCAGATCGATGATCGGAAACGCCAGATTGAGGTCCATGTTGAGAGCCGCAATGGCATCCTGAGGCACCAGGTTAATAGAGGCCCAGTAGGTCACTTTGGGAATTCGCGCCAGAAACTGGTTGTAAGGTAATTCCTCGACTGAAACCAGCCGGGCCTCAATCAAGGTGTGGAGGTAGCCTCCAAGGCGGGCAGCCAGCCGTCGGGTGAAGGTTTCATGGAGGACGCTGATCAAATGCACTTGCTGTTTGGTAAGGCGGCTTGATGGGCCGAAGACCGCCGCAAAGATACGCTTGGGCGGCGTGGCCGTCTCGGCCTCGTTTTTCAGAGTTTTCTGCGCCGCTCCGAATAGCGCGTCAATTTCATCCTGATCGAGCATTTTTTCCATGTCCGATATACCTCTGAATAATTCATCTGTAGGGGCGCGCGGCGCGCGCTCCAGGGCGTGTGGCATGCGCCCCCGGGTGGGCGTCGCCCGCCCCTACTACGCGCGCGCCCTTTTGGCAGGACGCGAGCCGAGCAGTTCCTGCATGCGGGCGCGAAGCCGGACGAGCGCCGCAGAATGAAGCTGTGAGATGCGCCCTTCTCCTAATCCCAGTACCATCCCAATTTCTTTCATCGTCAATTCCTCGACGTAATAGAGAGCCATCAGTTGTCGTTCACGTTCCGGCAATTCGCCTACCGCGCGCGCCAGGCATTCCCGCACCTCGCTGCGAAGGCAGATGTAGAGCGGATCGGTATCCGGGGAATTCGGCAAATACTTCTCGGCGCGGTCGCCGCCTTCCGAATCCTCGTTAAGCGCTTGCAAACTTCCCAGGTCAAGGCCGCGCAGGTCGGTCAGCAAACGGTTAAATTCATCCAGAGGCATTCCCATTTCCTGGGCGATTTCCGGCTCAGAAGGCGCATAGCCTAGAGTGGCCCGGAGCTTGCGCGTGGCCTGTTCCACTTCGCGCGCCTTGCGGCGCAAGCTTCGCGGGCTCCAGTCGAGATCGCGCAAGCTATCGAGGATGGCCCCGTGGATGCGAATTTTGGCGTACGTCTTCAGTTCGGCGTTCTTTGAGGGATCATAATGCCGCAGGGCTTCGAGCAGCCCCACAACGCCCGCGTTCACCAGATCCTCAAGGGGAACGTGCTGGGGAAGCCGGTCGTGAATGCGCCTGGCGATGAACTGCACTAATGGCAGGTGCTCCATCACCAGCCGGTTGCGCTCTTCGCCTTGAAGATTTGCGACCTGTTCGTAATGACGTTTAGCCGTTCCCTGGCCGGCTTCCGGGGGCGAGCTGTCATGAGCCATGCGCCAATTTGTACTCACCGCACCACTCCCATGGATTGGATTGAAACGGTTGAAGGTATTTCATTCGGCGAGAGCACCACCAGTTTGGGCAGGAAGGGTTCAAGCATCCTGCGGAGGTGGAATCGCGCCGGAGAACTGCAAAGCAGGGTCGGACAGGCGATGGCGAGATGCTCGCCCATAAATGACTGGATGCCCTCCACCACGCGCTTCAGGTAAGAAGGCTGCATGGAGACGGGCCGCGTTGCGGGGGCCTGAGCATCCATCGCGTGGTAAATCTGTTCTTCCAGTTGACTGTCGAGCGTGATGACGGTGAGCTTGCCCTGATCGTCGAGCAGCGGTCGCACCAACTGGCGAGCCATGGCCTGACGCACGGCTTCAACCAGAAGCACGGGATTCTTGTTAACGACAGCCGCATCCAGAATAGTTTCCAGAATGGTCGTCAGATCGCGGATGGGCACCTGCTCGCGCAGAAGCTGCTGAAACACGCGGTGAACCTCTCCAAGGCTCAAAATTTTGGGCACCAGTTCCTCGACAAGCTTCGGCTGAGTTTCTGAGAGCGAATCGAGAAGCCGTTTGACTTCCTGGCGGGTCAGCAATTCATGCGAGTGCTGCTTGATGACTTCCGCCAGATGGGTGGCCAGCACCGAGGCCTGATCCACCACGGCATAGCCAGCCGCCAGAGCCTGCTCGCGTTGGCCGCTCACGATCCACTTGGCTGACGCGCCAAACGCCGGCTCTCGGGTATCTCTTCCCTCAATCGGCCTCGCCACTACCTCTGAGCTGATGGCCAGCAGGCAATCCTGGTACATTTCCCAACGGGCGATCTCATCGCCTCGCAGCTTGATGACGTATTCCTTGGGTTTCAGTTGAGGATTATCGGTGATGTGCACGCGCGGAATGACAAACCCAAGCTGGCCTGCCAGATGCCGCCGCAGCGCGCGGACGCGCGCCAGGAGTTGTCCTCCCTGCGCTTCGTCCACCAGGGGCACCAGTCCGAAGCCGACTTCCACGCTCAGGTCATCCAATTTGGGGACCACGGAAGTTTCCTGCGAGGCTTTCTCCGGGGCCTTGCCGCCGGCAGCCTCGGCGGATTCCTCGTCCAAATCCTTGGCTCGCAGCGCCAGCACGGCCACGCTGCCGCCCAGAACGAAAAACGAAAATTTGGGCAAGCCGGGAATCAGACCGAGCAGCAGCATAACGCCGGAAGCGATCAGCAAGGGCCGTCGCCGCGGCAGGAGTTGGCGTTTCAAATCCATGCCCAGGCTCGATTCGGAGGAGGCGCGCGTGGCCACCATGCCTCCGGCTACCGACACCAGCAGGGAGGGGATCATGGTGGCGAGTCCATCGCCGACGGTGAGCACGGTGTAGGTGTGCAAGGCTTCATCAAAAGGAATGCCTAGGTAAAAGACGCCGATCAGAAAGCCCGCTATGATGTTGATGGCCGTGATCAGAATGGTGGCCAGAGCGTCGCGCTGGCTGAAGCGCGCTGCGCCGTCCATGGCGCCGTAAAATTCCGCTTCGCGCGCCACCTGCTGGCGACGGGCTCGCGCCGTCGCCTCATCAATCAGGCCTGCGCCTAAATCCGCGTCAATGGCCATCTGCTTGCCGGGCAGGGCGTCCAGGGTGAAGCGCGCCGTCACTTCAGCGATGCGCACCGCCCCGTGGTTAATCACCAGGTACTGGATGGCAATCAGAGCGAGAAACAGCACAAATCCCACCACGTAGTTGCCGCCCACCACAAATTGTCCGAAGGCTTCAATGACGCGACCGGCTGCGCCGGGCCCCTCGTTTCCGTGCAGAAGGATGCGGCGGCTGCTGGCCAGATTGAGAGACAGACGATAAAGAGTCAGCAGAAGCAGCAAGGAGGGGAAGACGGAAAACTGGACGGGCCGCAGAATGTACATCGAGGTCAGGAGCACCAGCACGGAAGCCGTGATGCTCGTGGCCAGCAGCAGGTCGAGCGCCAGCGCTGGAATGGGCACCACCATGACGAAAACCATGGTGACGCCCACAATGGGGATGAGCCAGTCTTTGCCGGCGCTTTTCGCAGGGCCAGCGCTCTTTGCAGTCGGAGCTGTTTTAGCAGGTTGTGGAGCAGCCATCAGTTTGAGAACCTGGATTGGGCGCCTGGAGGCGCGCCCGGCTGAACGCCTGAGATGGGGCGCGGTTGGGCCATGCGAGCGGCAGCCTGCGCCGCGCGCGCCTGCGCCCGGAAGATGAACGCCAGAATCTCCGCCACAGCGGCGTAAAGCTGCGGCGGAATCGCCTGGCCGATTTCAACCGCTTTGTAAAGCGCCTGGGCGAGCGGCGGATTTTCCACAATCGGCACGCCGTGCCGCTCAGCCTCCTCGCGGATTCGCTGCGCAATCAGATTTCGGCCTTTGCCCACCACCCGCGGCGCATCCATTTCTCCGGGCTGGTATTCCAAAGCTACGGCGTAATGCGTGGGGTTTGTGACCACCACAGTCGCTTGCTTGATGCGATCCATCATCAGCCGCCGCCTGATCTGGCGCTGCGCGCGCTTGATGCGCACCTTTGTGGCCGGATTGCCTTCCGTCTCCTTCGATTCTTCGCGCACTTCCTCGCGGCTCATGCGCAGTTGGCGATTAAGGTTGAACCTTTGCAGGAGGTGGTCCATTCCGCCCCAGATCAGAAACACCATGCCCGACTTCCAGGAAATCTGGTAGGCCATCGAAAGCACCAACCGGATAGAGGCGCGCGGAGCCATGTGAATGGTCTGGATTAATCCTCCCCAATCGCTGACGATGGTTGCGCCGGCAATGTAAAGGATCACCACCATCGGAATCAGGGATTTCAGGGTGGTTCGAAGAGCCTCGACCGAAAAAAGTTTGTCCAGATTGGTTGCCGGGCTCAGGCGACTGAAATTGGGGATGAGAGCCTTGGGACTGAAAACCACGCCGCCCTGCGCGGTCGCGCCGATGAGCGAGACAAAGAAGGTCGCGGCCATAATCGGCGCCAGCCAACTGGCTGTTGTCCATAGCGTCCAGTGGAAGATGGGCGATTGGGGATTCAGTTCCGTGGTGGTGGCTGCGTTCAGCAGCTTGGCCATGAGGTCTCCCCATCCTTCCTCCCACGCCATCGGATGGATTCCGAGGCAGAGGACCGCCGCCATCAGCGCGAGAGCCCCGGTCAGTTCGCGACTGCGGGCAACTTGCCCTTTTTCGCGCGCCTTCTGTCGCCGTCTTGGCGTCGGTTGTTCGGTCTTGTTGCTTTCAGCCATAAAAAGGATCGTGCGCGCTCAGCGGCACAATGCAAAAAGGCGTTCCATCAACCGGGCTGCCTCGTGGAAATCGTGACCTAAAATCCCGGGCCAGAAACCGATGCACACTCCGAGAACGGCCATTCCCAGGAGGTCCTTAATGGAAATGCCGGCAAAGATCACCGGAAATTGCGTGGCCGCGCGGCTGACATAGCTGAGCGCCACGTCGGTCAGAAACGTCACCACCAGAATGGGCGCGGCCATCTGAACGCCAACCCAGAAGATGCCGCCTGCCGCATTCAGCAGTGAGGCCGCCGCGCGGGGCGCAGCGTTCACTTTTCCGGGCGGCAGAATTTCAAAGCTGTAAGCCAGAGCGCGCAACACCCAATAGTGCGCGTTCAGTTGAAGAAAAATTAAAAGCGAAATGCTCTGAGAAAAGGTCGAGAGCACCGGGATCTCAACCTGGGTGGTGGGATCAATCACGTTTTCGAGCGTGAAGCCCAGTTGAAATCCCATGATTTCTCCAGCCATCAAAACGCTTTCAAAGACCACCTGCATCGAGAGGCCGATGAGCAGCCCCACGATCAATTCGCCAAAAAACAGAGCAAACCAGTTGCCGGCAAGCAGGCTGCCGGGGTTGCCGATATACGCGGGATAGAGCAGCACGGTGAGCGCCAGCGTAAGCCCCGCTTTAACGCGCCGCGAAATAGCCTGGCTGCCCAGAAGCGGCGCAAAAACCATCAGCATGCCTACCCGCGCGCCGATCAGCAAAGCTTTTGCCAGAATAGGCTCTATCAACATCGGCGCTCTCTGGCCTTTCTGCTAACCCAGAAACGGGTGGAAATCCGTCAGCAATTGCAGCGTGAACGTCATCAGCCGGTGCAAAAACCACGGCATGAGCACTACCAGGATGATTCCCACCGCCGCCAGGCGCGGTACCGTGCCCACGGTCATATCCTGAATCGACGTCATCACCTGCACGACGCTGGTCAGGATTCCCACGATGATTGCGATCAATAGAATGGGCGCGCTCAGCCACGCCGCGATCTCGAGCGTTTGACGCGCCAGCGCTACAGCCTGGTCCAGAAACATAGGTATCCTGTCAGAAGAAACTCTTCACCAATGAACCGACAACCAAATGCCAGCCATCCACCATGACAAAAAGCAAAATTTTGAGCGGAGTGGAGATGACCACCGGCGGAAGTTGCAGCATGCCCACCGAAGTGGTGACGGAAGCCACCACGAGGTCGATCACCAGAAACGGCAGAAAGAGCACTAGGCCGATCTGAAATCCGGCCTTGAGTTCGGAGATCATGTAGGCCGGAAAGATCACCCGCATCGGCAGATCGGCGGGAGTGCGTGGCCGGGGCGCCTTGGCCATCCTGACAAACAGCGCCAGATCCTTTTCCCGCGTGTATTTCAGCATGAAGCTGCGCATCGGAGGGGCGGCGTCTTCGAGTGCGCGCGTGGCGGTGATGCGGCCTTTTTCCAGCGGCACAACCGACTGATCGTAAATCTGGGCTGCAACCGGCTGCATGATGAAGAAAGTGAGAAAAAGCGAAAGCCCGATAAGCGTCTGATTGCTGGGCGTGGATTGCAGTCCGAGCGCCTGGCGGAGGAAATGGAATACCACCAGGATGCGGACGAACGGCGACATCGCCAGCAGCAGCGCCGGCAACAGCTCGATGAGAGTGAACAGGACCACGATGGTCCATGCGAGCGAAGTATTCTGGCCCATCAGTCCCTGCAGGGGCAGGGGAGCCGCCGGGCCGGGCGGGGGAACGGGAGCAGGCAAAGGGACTGGCACAGGCACGGGCGGATCGACGGGAGCCGCCACGGCTGCCTGGATTCCGCCCAGGGCCAGCACAAGCGCCAGAAGCATCGGCATTTGGCAAATTCTGCGCATTCGCATCAAAAACGGATTTCCTACTGCGGTGTCATCGTTCGCGGGGCGGGAAGCGAAGCGGCAGGAACAGGAAGCGCCCAGGGCGTTTCTGTCTTGAACGCCGTTCCCTGGCTGGCAGATGCCAAAGAATTCAAGCCCAACGCTGCCTGTTTTCGCCGGCTCTGCGCCTGCCGGGTGCGCCGCCGCTTGGCGCGGGCAGTTGCTCGGGAGGGATCTTTCTTTTCCAAACCGGACGGGCATTCGGCAAGAAGGGAAATCGAATTCGCCGCCCCGCCCACCAGCAATTTCCGCTCGCCGATCATCACCAGCGCCAGGAAGCGTTTTTCGCCCAGAGGAAGCGTCTCGCAAAGGCGCATTTCGCGGGCCTGCCGGTTGGTGAGGCCGCGCCCCAGGCTTCGCAGATGTTCGAATAATTTTGCGAAGGGTTGAATTTTTAACTTCGAGTCGGTGGGATTTCTCATCGCATACTCTCCTGAAATTCGCAGGCTGGATTCTGAGAGCCGGCTTCCGGCGCGGCATCAAGGGTCTCACCCGGTCTCAGTGATGCGGATGATCAGCCGGTCTCCAATCACATCAAATTCGGCCTGGCCGATTTTCACTCCGTTCACCCAGACCGGCAGGGGTTTGTCTTCGCTGTGCTGGCTGTCGAGAACGGAATTCAACTCCAGACGCAGCAGGCGACGCACGGCAATCTTGGGAATTTGCAGGGCAACGCTGAGCGTGCAGGGGAGGTCCATCACATCGGCCCACGCCGCATCGGATAAAGCCAAACTTTTGCCTTTCACATCAGGCGAAGCCTCTTGGGGTTCCATAGTTCACCGCTGGATCAGATAGTCTGTGAAATAGATGTCTTCAATTCCGAGTTCAGGAAATCGCTTTTGCAATGCCTGAAGCAACTGCTTCTTGAGCTGTTCCTTGCCGTCTGGGGAGAGAAGGGCCGATGAATTGTATGACCCAAGGACGCCCAGGATGGTGTCGCGGATCATGGGCATATATTTGTTCTGCTCGGCGTCTTTCCCCGCCAGATCCTTCGAGAGGCCCAGGTCAATGCCGACGCGAAAGAAGCTGTTGGCGTCCTGGTCGGTGAGGTTCACCAGGAAATTTTCCAGGTGCAATACAGTCTTCACCTCATGAGGCGTTGTCTGGGGCTGCGCCGATGCCGTGCGCACGGCGGCGTGACGGGAAGAGAACCAGAGCATGCCGCCGCCTGCGATGGCTGCGGCAATCACGCAGACCAGAATGAGTTTCAGAGAACCTGCTCCGGTTTTTGAAGATGGCGCGTCAGCGTCTGGTTTGTTTTCTGCCATGCCCAAGGGGGTGAGCAATTTCAACGCCAAATAGAAAGGCCGCCTTCGAGGCCAGCGTAAGCCCGAGGGGGAGGGAGCTAAATTATTTAGACGGGCGAAGATTGGGGCCGCGGAATACGCTTCAGCGGCGCGGTCGCAAGCGAAGCGGATCGTTAGGCAGAGCCGAAAGAAGGAGCTGCCATCCACTCTAAGAAAGTTTCATGAGAGTTCTCTAGTGAAAGCTGTAACGGGGCCTTCGACCGCAGGCACGCACGGGGTGCGCCGAGGCGGGGGAGTCTGTGTGAAAAATTGCGTTAGGTGTCATTCCGACGAGCCGAAGGCAAAGAGGAATCTCATAAGTGATGTTCTTTTGAGACCAGATTCCTCGCTGTCATTCTGAGCGGAGCGCAGCAAAGCGAAGAATCCCTGCATTTCGGCTTAGATTAACTGACCCTCAATTCGGTTAACCTGCTCCTACTGAGATTTACAAATTATCGTGACAACGCAGGCTGTAGCGCGCTGTCCTCAGCGCCGAAAAATCGGCGGTGGGGACACCGGCGCTACAGAAAATGGCGTCACTGTAATTTGTAAACCTCAGTAGGGAACGGGAGTGGGAATTGTGTTAGAGATAACGGAGGCTGTGGATCCAACTCAATTAATAAAGTAGGAATAAATTAAATCGACTTACATAAATTTAAAATGTAAGATATGAAACTGAGGAGGCCTCAGATGAAGATCGAAACCAGCATTGTCACGACCAAAGGACAGCTTGTCATTCCGGCTCGCCTGCGTCGGCGATTCGGGATCAAACGAGGGACCCGGGTTACCCTGGTGGAAGAAGACGGTCGTATCATCATCCAGCCGATCACCCGTGAATTCATCCGGGGTCTGCGCGGATCGCTTAAAGGTGAACCTTCAGCGCTCGGAATCTTGCTGGAGGAGCGGAAGCGCGAGCGGGCGCTATGAAGGTCTGGGTGTTGGATTCAAGCGCGCTCATGACGTTTTTTGAGGACCGTTCAGGGGCCGATAAGGTTGAAGAGTTGCTGGCGAAGGCGACTGCCAGCGACCCGCTGTGGATGTCGGTCGTCAACTGGGGAGAGGTTTATTACTCGATCTGGCGAGCGCGTGGAGAAAAATCGGCGATCGCCACGTTACGGGAGATCGCCCAACTTCCCATTATGATTGTGGACGCTGAGATGGAAATGACCAGACTCGCCGCCGGTCTCAAGGCCGAGTACAACCTGCCCTACGCTGATTGCTTCGCTGCCGCCCTGGCCCACGCCAGAAAGGCGGTTCTCGTGACGAGTGACAGAGACTTTGAACGCATTGGAGGCGCGCTTAAAATCGTTTGGTTGTAAGGATATCGAGATCTGCGTAAGTTTCCAGCTATGAGAACGCGACTTCGAGGAGCCGATGGCTGTAGCATCCAGGGGAAGGGCCTGGTCACGTGAGGAATTGCTTGTAGCTTTAAACCTGTATTTCAGCCTGCCGTTCGGTCAAATGCATGCGCGTAACCCCATCGTCGTGGCCACTGCGCGTGCATTGGGGCCGACACCTGCAAGTGTCGCAATGAAACTGGCCAATTTTGCATCACTCGATCCCTATCATCGTGCACGGGGAATTTCTGGCCTTACGGGCGTGAGTAGGGCGAGATAGAGAGATTTGGGAAAAATTCCGCTCGGACTTGTCGTCTCTGGCGGGAGAAAGCGAGAAGCGCTTTCAGAAAGTGGTTTCAACCGGCGCGCTTCGGACACGGGTTGGGAAGCGCAGTTTTCTCCGTATCGTTCATGTGCCAGAGGGTACAACCGAGGCCCTCGAACGCGAATTTCTTTCCTTGGAAGGCGCTAAGCTCAGAACGCCAGAAAGATTTCCACCAGATCAGGAGTTGTTGCGCTATCACCGGCGAAACATATTTTGCGCTTAAACCTACGATCAAACGCTTGACACATCAGGAAGCTGTTTTCAAAATCTCGCTTTTGTTCGTCCAACGGGTTACTCAAAACCTGGAGACCGTCGTGCTGAGCGTAGCGAAGCATCCCTGTATTCGTAGAATTCGCTAAATAAAGTGATCCTTCGTCGCTTGCAGCTCCTCAGGATGACGTTTTGACGGCTTTTGACCAAATTCTTGGTTGTCTGAAGGTTTTTGAAGCAGCTTCTACTGTTCCTCAAAAATTCTTTTCACGTTCCTTCTATACTTCGCCTTATGGGATCGGGATCAGGTTAAGCGCGGTCTGGACGAATTGATTTGCCGTTGTGATGGCGCGTGCGTCGGCCTGATAAGCGCTCTGGGTTGCGATGAGTTGGGCGAATTGGGTGGCAATATCCACGTTTGAGCCCTCGAGCGCTCCATCGGCAATAGTGCCGCGACCGCCGGTCCCGGGAATCCCTACCGACGGCAGTCCTGAAGCGAGGCTGGCCATGAATTGGTTGGAGCCGGTGCGAAGCAGCCCTTGATTGTTGGGGAACGTGGCCAGAGCAATCTGGCCCAAAGCCATTGTTTGCCCGTTACTGAAAGTGCCCTCCACCGTACCATCGGCCTGAATGTTGAATCCCGTCAGCGAGCCGCTGGCAAAACCATCCTGCTGGGTGGCCGTCGTGGAAGAAGGCGAGGCGACCTGTGTGATGACGCCCGCGTTGTTGGAATTGTACAAGTTCCAGTTGAACGTCAGCGTGTTGGCTCCATCGGCCAGGCCCGTGATCTGGATGCCGGTGACGTTACTGGCCGGTGAGGTGAGGACGCCCGCGCCGTTAAACGTCAGCGTGCCGCTGGCCACCTGGACCGGGTTTCCGGACTGGCCCACGTCGGCTGCGGGAATCGTGATGGAATATCCCCAGGAGTTGGCGGCATTTTTCGTGAATGTGAGCGTCAGAACGTGGCTGGTGCCCAGCGAATCATAAACCGTAACCGGAGTGCTGTAAGTGGCGTTCACGGCGGAACTGGCGTCCAGATTGACGGTCAGTTGCACGTTCGCCGTGCTCTTGGGGGGGCTGGTGACGGTTCCGCTCAGTTGCAGGGGGCTTAACGGACCGTTGTTGCTCACCACTCCGTTCGTGGCCGGATAGCCCAGCACCTGCGCTCCATCCTGCGTCACCAGATATCCCTGCGCGTTGATGGTCATATTTCCGTCGCGGGTGTAAAGGGTGACGTCGCCCTTCTGCACCTGAAAGAAGCCGTCTCCCTGAATGGCCATGTCGGTTGAGACGCCGGTGTTGCTGATGGTGCCTTGCGAGAAGTTGGTCGGGTCGGAATTCATGTTGGTTCCGACTCCGACCTGGATCGGGTCGCCCGCGCCGTTAATCCCATACTGCTGATAGAAGAGGTCTTGAAAGAGCGGCGTTTCGCCCTTAAAGCCATCGGTCGAGAGATTGGCGAGATTATTGGAAACGACTGAAAGCGCCTGGTTGTTGGCGAGCAGCCCGGAAAGAGGTGTTGAAAAAGATGCCATGGTTTTTCTCCTGATCCTAATCTTGGCGATCTGAGATCGCATCCGATGCAGCGCCATAAAGAGCGCCGCTCCAGATTTACTGGCTCGATGCCGCCTGCGTGTTCGAGCTGGCATTCCCCTGATTGCCAGCGTTCGTTTGATTACTGGAGTTGCTCTGATTCGTGCCGGCGCTCTGATTGCTGGCGGCGTTGGGATTCTTGAGTTCCTGATTGATTTGAATTAATTGCTCAAGCTGGTTGAATTGCACCAACTGATTGATGAACTGCGTGGGGTCCATCGGATTGAAGGGATCCTGATGCTGCATCTGGACCGTGAGCAGGTTCAGAAAAGACTCGGCGCTCAATCCGCCGCTCAAACCGTTCGTGTTGGAATTGCCGGTCTGGCTGGAGCCGGAAGAAGTCTGAGTGGCAGCGGCGGTGTTTGTGACGCTGGCTATCGTATTCATATTGCTTCTCCTTACATTCCCTGGGTTCGCTCAGGCTCGCACGCTGAGGCGCCCCTGTCGAATCTCCGATTCAAAAATATCAAGTTCAGGCGCAGCGCCCGGTTCGAGATCGCCCTGCGGAGAGCCGGGTTGCCACGACGGGCCTGAATGATAAGGCGAGTCGCCGGGGCGCGATCCTGATCCGCCTTGCGCTCCGGGATGGCCTCCGTGGGTAAAGTTATTAAGGATTGAAACCTGGTCGAGGCGCAGATTCTGGTTTGATAATGCCTGGTGCAAAGCCGGTAACTCGCTGGCCAGCAACAGATGAGTCTCGGGATTCTGAACGTTAATCGCTGCGCCCAGCCGATCGCCCTTGAGCACGGTGTGCAACTCAAGAGGTCCCAAGGCATCCGTGTGGATGGCAACTTTCATCTCGATTTGATCGCGTCCCTGGGAAAAGGTGGCGGCGTTGATAACGCGGCCCGCCTGCCCTGAAACAGCATCCCAACCTGCCAGGGCGTTGGCATTGGCAGGGGTATAAGACGACGCTGCGGCGGGCGTATTGGGTTGAGGGCTGGCTGCGCTTCCGCTCGCGTCCGCATGATCCGCAAGCGAGGCGGCAAAAGTGGCGCTGGCCGCTGCCCCATCGTTATGAGAATTGCTGGCCGCAAGCCCAGCGCTACTGCTTGCAGCGTTCTTGCTTGAAGTATCCGCCTGCTTGTGAGAATCGTCTGCCGTTGCGTGCCCGGTTCCTGAATTAGCCGGATGCGTGTTATCCGCGGCAGTTCCCGAAGCAGGCTTGGGAGGAGCCGGTGTGGAGGAGTCTTTCTGTGAATTCGCTGGTGTTGCTGGTTGCGCGCTGAGATGAGCCTGAGCCTTTTCGGGTTTAGCGCTCGATGCGAGCAGCGTTGAGTCCGGACCGGATATTTTCAGGTCAGACATCGCCTGCGTGACTTGCGAATTGATGTTCTGATTCTTCACGGCCTGGGCCACGCTGAGCGAGGGTTGTGCTGGAGACGCTCCGTCGGCTTTCGCTTGAATGGAAGCGACTTGTGAGACCGAGTGGGTGTCGGTTTGCTTCGCTTGCGAAGTCGTTTCCTGTGGCTTGGATGCTTGCTGAGGAGGAGCCTGGCTCGAACGGGTTGTCGCCGTTGCACCTGCCGCAAGAGTCTCGGCTAGCCGCTTCAATTCAACTGAATTGAGGGCTGGGCTGTCGATGGCTGAGGGTTGACTGGTTGCCGTTGAGAGGCTCCGGTCAGGTCCAGCCCCTGATTGATCCTGGCTTCCAGGGATAGCTATCGCAGCGAGCGGTGCGCTTCCGGAGTTTGGATCTGCGGATGGCGAATCCTGGGCATCGTTTATGGACGTAGCGTTACTCCCCGCACCTGGGGAGGGATTAGGCGCAGGTAACTGAATCGCTGCCAGAAATTGCAGTTCAGCTTGGTGTTTTGCTGCCTGCAGGAGTTTCTTCTGGTCATCCTGGGCCTGAGAATCGCCCTCTGTGCTTTTTGTGTTGTCGCTGGCAGGCTTCTGCGGGGTTTGATCCCTGCCGGGAAGCGCAGTGGTTGCAGAATCCAGTACGCTCTGAAAAGAAGGCTTGTTTGCTTGCGCTTGCGGTTCTGAAACCTGCGGATTGGAGATCACCCCTTGCGCACTGGGAATTGTTGACCCCGTGCGAAGCATCGGGTGCGATACGGCGATGATGGGATTTGCGACCATCGCAAGGAGCTTGAGCATCTCATGGTCCAAACCCTTTTGCCATTATAAGCACTTCATTTGTAATGAGTTAGAAGATTTCAGACCCAAGTGTCGGGCTATATCCAAGACTTTACGCGGCAAGCTTTGCCTATGGGACAGGCAGGAACTCGCCATAAATTGCAAGTTCGGAGGTGCATCCACCTTGGTAAACCTTGACGCGAACTCAATAGATAATCGTGAATCCGCCGTCTGGTCGAGCGAAGGCTGCCCCGAAGCTCCAGGCCGGCACACCTGAAATATGGCCTTCTTTTCCAATCGGATCCCCGTTTCGATCAAAGGTCTGCCATTCAAGCGATCCGCCTTGGCCCCAGCTTGTTCCATCCGTCCAGACCAGGATTGTATCGCCACGCGAATTCACTGCCAATGCCGGATATTTCCGAAGTTTCCCGGTTCCGGGCGCGGGAATGGGCTTTGACATTTGCAGGGTCTTTGGATTGATCATGGCGTAATAGACCTGTTTCCGCGTCTGCCAAGCTGCATCCACAAATCCAGGGCCTTGCGCAAAAGCCATGCTGGTCATCGGACACGCCCCGATTGTCCACTTGTCAACCAACCGCCCGCGGAAAGTTTTGCCATCGTCCCTTGAAATCAATAAGTAAACATTGCGATGGATCATATCTTTCGCAGTCCTGTAAAGGATATAGACGGTTCCGTTTCGCCCCGCAAAGATGCTGAGTCCGCAGCATCCGCAGGCCCCGGTAGGTTCGGCCCAGGCCAGGGCCTCAGGTGAAAAATCCCTGCCTCCGTCGCGCGACCGGGCAATCCATACCCGGCGTCCGGCTTCGCCCTGCGGATAGCCTACTTGGCGCGCATGCCAGGCCACGTAGACATCGCCGCGCCCATCCGCTGCGACTGATCCGCCACCATCCAGTCCGAACGTGGACTTCATCAGATTGCGTTGCGATTCAAAAGCTGTTCCGGCGCTGTTCAGACGCGTGAAGAGCATGGGCATCCCGTTGTAAGGACTGTTGCCTGGCATTTCAGGATTTTTCGGCCCCTTCGGGGAGGCTTGCGCTGATCCGTTCCAGGCCACGTAGACACGGCCACTCTCTCCAATGGCCAGGCGAGCGCCGCGAATTGTTCCCAAGGCCACAGCGCTTCCCGGCTGGCTATTGACTTGGATGGGAGAAGAAAAGGTTACCCCCCAATTCTTCGAGCGGACGTAGAAGATATTCCCATGGGCCGGGTTGCCCTGGAAATAGATCATATTGACGACGCCTTGGGCGCGATCCACCGCAACCTGAGGCTGAATGCCGCCGTTTGGAACACGAATGAGTTTTATGCTTGGGGCTTGTGCCGCCGACGCACAAAAGCCTGCGCCAACACAGGCAAACGAAAGGAGAAGAGTAAATTCAATGGCTTTTTTCATCTCGGCTATTCACCCCGTTGAGTCCAACTCTTTGGCTCAAATCGATTTTACGCCATCTTTAGACTGGGTAGTGCGGATCTGTTGCCAGGGTTGTTATGAGAAGCGTGTAGCGGCGGCTTTATGCCGCCACCGGTAAGTTGAGGATGAGATTGTTGGACTGATGGCGATGTCAAATCATCACTACATCTCAAATGGCGCCGCGTTAAGGGCGAGTCTTGGGAAAGCGGAGGACGAACAGTTCATCCACTTGTTGTTGTTCGCGGCGAGTCTGTTTCTGGCGGTAAGCTGCAAGTTGGCGCGCCCTCAGATTATCGAGGATCTTCCGGTTTCTTCGGGTTTGCTGATAGAGAGCCTGCTGAGTGAGATGCTGGTTTGTGACCAGTTCTTTGCGCTCGTGGACCGCCTGCTGGCGCTTGTCGATGGTGGAAGCCACGGCGTTCATAAAGTGGAATTCACCGGCGCTCATCCCTCGAAGAAGAGCGCTTTCGATGGTCTCGCGCGTTTCGCGCTTGTGCCGGATGAGGTCTTGCTCCTGCTGTTCAAGATAGTTCAGCTCATTGGACAGCGCGACCAGTCGAAGCAGTTCCCGCCTCTCATGGGCGCGGCGCAGTTTGAGAATGGCTTCGAGCTGGAATCGGAATGCCATCAAAATCTATCCTGGCAGCGCCATCAGCGCTGCCTGAGTGCGGTCGAAAGGAGATGTTTCTTCCGCCGCCTGCTGAAGAAAGGCGTTGATCGCCGGCATCGCGGCGATGGCCTGGTCGAGTACAGGGTCTGAGCCTTTCTGATAAGCTCCTACCTGAATCAAGTCCTCGGCGGCAGCGTAAGCGGCCAGAAGCCTGCGCAGCCGTCCGACTTTCTGACGGACCTCGGGCTTGGTCACGGCGGTCATCAAGCGGCTGATGCTGTCGAGAACCGAAATGGGCGGATAATGATTGCGGTTGGTCAATTTGCGGTCGAGAACCACGTGGCCATCCAGCAAGGCGCGGACGGCATCCACCAGAGGGTCCTGCTGATCGTCGCCCTCCATCAGCACAGTATAGAACGCCGTGATGCTGCCACTGCCAAAGTGCCCGGCGCGCTCGATGAGTCGAGCCAGAAGCGTGAAAACCGAGGGCGTATATCCACGCGCGGTGGGAGGCTCGCCAGCGGCCAGCCCAATTTCGCGCTGCGCCATGGCGACGCGGGTGATGGAATCAACCACCAGCAGGACGTGCTTGCCGCGCGAACAGAAATATTCCGCCACCGAGCAGGCGGCGAGCGCCGCCCGAATGCGGAGAAGGGGAGACTGGTCTGAGGTGGAAACGAGCACGACGGAACGGCGCAATCCCTCCTCGCCGATTGCTTTCTCCAGATATTCGCGCACCTCGCGCCCGCGCTCGCCCACCAGGGCGAGGACGGTGAGATCGGCGGAGCTGCCGCGAGCCATCATGCCGATCAGCGTGCTTTTGCCGACGCCGCTGCCTCCAAAAATTCCCACCCGCTGGCCCCGCCCGCAAGTGAGAAATCCATCAATGGCTCGAATGCCGCATCCGATCGGTTCCCGGATGGGTTGGCGCTCGAGCGGTTGAGGCGGCGTGAAATGAAGCGGCCATTTATCCTGAGCGCGATAAGCGGGGAGGGAATCGAGAGCATCGCCGGTGGCGCTAATGACCCGGCCCAGCATCTCATTCCCCACTCGCATGGAAGGCCGTTCGCCCCAGGTGGCGATTCGATCTCCGTACCCGATGCCCCCCGGGCGATCCAGCGGCATGGAAAGCACGCTCGATCCGTTGAAGCCGACGATTTCCCCCGGATAAGCGGCGCCGGAACGGTCGATAATCTCGCAGCACTCCCCCACCGAGCAAACAGGCCCTTCGGACTCGATGAGATATCCCACCGATTTTTTCACGCGACCCCACCAGCGGTGCGTGGGATGACTCTCAAGCTGGCGAAAGTAAGAATCGAGAAGGGTAGCTTCTGCCATAATCGGGAACTGCTGGAGGCGCATCAAGCGCGCCATGACGGCTTTTAAGGCTTACTGGGGCGAGCGGCAAGGAGATCGAGAAAGCCTTTCTCAATCTCCTTAAGTTGCGCTTCCAACGAGAGATTGGTGTTTCCCAAGTCGGTCTCCAGAATGCAATCCACAGCGCTGAGGGAACTGTCTGCCACCACTTCCGGCGCAGGGTCGATCCGGTTTTCTTTGGTCAAAAACTCTTTCCAACTGTTTACCTGAGAGGGATGGACTCTAAGCTGAACGCGCGTGCCCGCGGCAATTTTTTCCAGGCTCACGCGCACCGCGCCCGCAAGGAACAGAGGATCAACCTGAGCCTCGCGGTGGAGGATTTTCCGGGCGATGGAGAGCGCCAGGCTCACCACTTCGCTTTCAACCTGTTGGAAATATCGTGAGCGCTCGTGGGCGAATTCCTCCAGGGCTTGCGTCAGGCGGGCACGCTCGGCCTCACGCCGTTTCTCCATTTCCTCGCGGGCCCGACGCTCTCCTTCCTGGGCGCCACGCTCCAAAGCCTGCTTTTCGAGCGCTTGCGTCTGTTCGAGTGTGAAGACGGCTTGCGCTTTGGACGGCGTCGAGTTATTTTGCGGGCGGTCGGAAGCGTTCCAGGCGGCGCTCTCGCGACCTGCGGATGTTCCCCTTTGCGCATCTTTCATCTCAGGGATAGGCGGAAAGATGTAGGGCTGAATCTCTTTCGGAGCCCCGTCGTCTTCAAACAGCGGATCGGGGTTAAAGGATGGTGTCATTGCTGTCGGCGCTCTTCCTCATCAATTTCCCCTCATCTTCGAGTTCATGGGCTAGGCGGGTGATTTCCTGCTGGGCCTGAGTCACATCCCGCAGCCGAACCGGCCCCAGAGCTTCCATATCTTCCTTCAGCATCTCGACGGCGCGCGAAGACATGCACTTGAAGATATGGGCCTGAATGTCAGGATGCGCGCCCTTCAAGGCCAGAGAAAGGGTTTTCTTATCGGCACGTCCAATTAGCTCGCGGATGCCGGCTTCCGTCACATCTTTAAGATCCTCAAACGTGAACATCAACGCGCTGATGCTCGATAGCAGGTCAGGATCTGAGGCCTTAATGGATTCGAGAATGCCTCTGCTGGACGTGGGATCCATCGACTTCAAAAGCTTGGCCACCACATTGATTCCGCCAAAGTTAACCTGCTGAAGGTTGCTGGCCACCGCTACTTTTTTGCTCACCGTCGCCAGCGTGCGCTTCACGACTTCGGAGGGAAAAGCTCGCATGCGGGCCATGCGTTCGACGACTTGTGTCTTCAGCTTCTCCGGAAACAAATTCAAGACTTGTGATGCGAGTCCCGAACTGAGGTGCGCGACGACCAGGGCGATGACCTGCGGGCTCTCGTTTTCCAGCAATTTGGCCAGTTGGTGGGGGTCCGCCTTTTCGAGAATGTCCGGATCAGTGGGATCGAGATCGGAAGGGCGCATCACGCGCTCAAAGAGCTGCTTTCCGGCCGGCTCTCCAAAAGCCTCAACCAGAAGCTTTTCGGCATAGGCGCTGTTGCCCTGGGCGCGTTTATTGCCGCTTACGGCCAACTGGGTGTATTCACGGAGAACTTCTTTTGAAACTTCCTGGTCAATTTCTCCCACTCGGGCGATCTCGCGCATCAGTTTCTCGACCTGTTTTTGAGGAAGTTGGCGCAACACGGCGGTAGCCGCCTTTTCGCCCATCAGCACCATTAAGATTGCGGCTTTGCGAATTCCGCTCAGTTTCTCAGCAACGGCTGCCTGCGCCATTACGCTCCCTCGTCTTCAATCAGCCAGTCCTGAAGCAGGCGGCTGGCCTCTTCCGGGTCCTTTTCAATTTTATCGGCAAGAGTGCGCCTCGACAGGATATTGACTTCGACCTGCGCCTGTTCTTCGGCTGCCGGCGGGGGCGTCAGCATGGCGCGTGGAGCCTGGGCTTCCTCTCCAAGCGAGGCATCAAGTCTCGATCCCAATCCCGCCCGTTCGCCTGGCTTGAGCGCTCGCGGAACTTGTTGGAAGGATGCCAGCAAAGGTTTCATCAAGGGCCGAAGAATAAGGAAATAAACCCCCAGGAAAAGCAACCCTAAAGCCACGTAGCGAATGAGTCCCATATATTGGTTCACCCGCATCAGCACCTTTTCAGCGGCCGAAGGCGGCGGGCCGAACTCGCTGGGGGTCGACGTAAAACCGATATTCTCGACCGCCACCTGATCGCCTCTTGCGCTGTTGAAGCCGATGGCCGCCTTGGTGATGTCCTCAATCTGTCTCATTTCCGCCGCGCTCAAGGGGCGCCGAACGATCTCTTTGCGTTTGCCCGCCATTTTCGTCTCGGTGGCATCATCCACCAGGACGACGGCGGAGACGCGCTTGATGGTTCCGGGCGGCTGCGTCGAGTGGCGCAGCGTGCGGCTGACGGCGTAGGTCTTGCTCTCCGTCCTTTCGGCATCGATGCCGTTATCCGCCGTATCGAAAGTTTTGGCAACGCTGGTTGCTGCGGGCTGGTTTGAAGGATCGGTTTTTGAAGGGCTGGCTTTCGCGGAGCTGGCTTTTGCCGTGGGCTGGTTTTTGGAATTCGCAGGCGACTTGGGGCTGGGAGGGGCCGGCTGGCCTTGAGGCACGTTACTCGCGGTGCCAGGGATGCCTTGCGCCATCGAGTTGCTGTCAGATTCGTAAGTGGTTTGTGAGGTCAAGACCACCGAACCATTGGGATCGTAAGTTTCCTGCGTGGTATCGCTCGATGCGGTATCGAAATCCACCGTGACGCTCGAACGCACGTGATCGATCCCCACAATGGGCGCCAGCATCTGGTTGATCTTCTGCTCCAATTGCGTTTCGAGCTTGCCTCCCGCAGCCGACCAGGGCTGGTTTTCGTCGCGATAGGTAATCGGCGTGTAACCGTTGGCGTCCACTACGGTGACATTCTCAGGCTTGAGGCCATCCACGGCGCTCGACGTGAGATAAGTGATGGCTCGAAAAGACTGTTCCGAAAGGCGGTCGCCCCGGAGTTTCACCAGCACGGAAGCTTTCGCAGGGCGCTCCTGTTCGGTAAAGAGAGATTCGTGCGGGAGCACCAAATGGACGCGCGCGCTTTCAACATCGCTGAGCTGCTCGATGGTGCGCTCAAGCTCGCCTTCCAGCGCCCGTTGGTAGTTGACCTTTTCATAGAAGTCGCTGCCCGCCCAGTCGGGTTTGTCAAACAGCTCAAAGCCCACCCGCCCTGACACCGGAAGCCCCTGCGCCGCCAGTTCCAGCCTTACTTTATCGAGCTTTCCTGCCGGCACGCTCAGGGTTTTACGGTCGCTGGATAGTTGGAAAGGAACGTTCTCCGCCGCCAGCCGCTGAGTGATGCTCTGGACGTCTTCCGGCGAAAGGCCGGTGTAGAGAGTTTTATAGTCGCCGCGGCCAAGCAGACTGACAAAGAGCCACAGGCTTCCGAGAACTGCGATCGTGCTTGCGATCAGCAGATAAAGCTGTTTGCGGCTAAGGCCGCGATAGAAATTCGAAGCTTGGTTGAGGAGTTGTTTCTGATCGAGGGGCATAAGATTGATTCATTGCCGATTGCCGAGTGGCGGTTGACGTTGAACCCTCGCTCCAGACCCTGTTCCCCGAGGGGAAAGTAGACCGCTCAGCGGGGCGGGTGAGGGATTCGCGGCTCGTGAATATCAGGCGACGCCGGGCTCATTCATATTTAAAACTGCATGTTTGAAATCGTGTTATAGGCCTGCACAATCTTGTTGCGGGCTTGCATCACAAGTTGGAAGGAGAGGTCAGCTTTCTCAAGAGCCAGCAGGACAGATTGCACATCCCCTGTGTTTTGGCCGTTCAAAAGCGAGGTCACTTTTTGATCCGCCTCAGCCTGCATCTGCTGAGCCTGATCCAGGGTCTTCTGCAGAGTATCGAGAAACTCGGAATTTTTTCCGGGCGCCGCCTTCGAGACGTTCTGCTGATATAGCGATGGATCAATCGGCGGCAATCCCTGAATGCTATTGCTCATATTCGTGCTATCCCCGGTCGTGAAACGTTATGTCAGTAAAATTTGGAAGGATTCCTGGATCATGGATTTTGTAGTCTGTATGGCCGCCACGTTGAGCTGATAGGCGCGGGCGGCGCTCATTAAATCCGCCAGTTCCTGAACCGGATTGATGTCCGGGTAATAGACGTAGCCCTGAGCGTCGGCGTAAGGATTTCCAGGCTCGCTGCGGCGGATGGGCGGCATCGTGTCCAGAACCACGCGTTCCACCTCGATTCCCCGGGCGTGAAGCCGGCTGAACCGATCGAACGCTTCGGCGAAGCTCACATGGCTGAGTCTCTGCGGCCCGAAGACCACGAGCTGCCGGGTATAGGGGCCGCCCTGCGACGTGTGAGTGGTTTCGGCATTGGCGAGATTCGTGGCCACAACTTCGGCCCTTAACCGTTCCGCTTCCAGCGCGGAGGAGCTGAGATCAAGCACGCCAAAAAAATTCATGGCTTAACTCCCTTCATTGATGGCGGTGAGCAGGCGCTTGAATTCGTCCCGAAGCACCGTGACGCCAAGCGTGTATTGAAGCTGAGATTGAGCGAGCAGCATGCTCTCACGATCGACGTTCACGTTGTTGCCATCGGGCCGTTCCACGAGTCCCCCGACAGGGTGGATGAACGGCGTGAGCGATTCAGACTCGGGTTGAATTTCCGCTCGACGCATTTCCTTCTCAAAACTGATGTCCTCAGTCTGATAGCCGGGCGTATCGACGTTGGCGATGTTGTTTGAGATCAGCGACTCCCGCGTGGTGGTCAGCCGCAAGAAAGTCTGCAATTGAGACAACACGTTTGTATCGAGCCAGCTCATCCAGTCCTCCTAGGCCCTAAGCCATATTCGCGGATTTTATTGCGAATCGTTCGCAAACTGATGCCTAGCATTTCTGCGGCGCGCGTGCGGTTGCCATCCACCGCTGCAAGCGTCCGCTCCACAAGCTGTCGCTCGAGCTCGTGCAATGTGAGCCCGGCCTCAAGAACCGGGGCCGTACGCGCAACCCCGTGCGGCGAGGGGGCGGGATCAATTTCTTCCAGCGCTTCGATTCCCAGGACGGGGCCTCTTGAAAGAGCCAGGGCGCGGCGAATGGCGTTCTCAAGCTCCCGCACGTTTCCTGGCCAATCATGCTGCTTCAACCGAGCGAGCAATTCAGGGGCCAGGCGGAGCGAACCTCGCAGAGCGGGGGGCGCATAGTGGCGAAGGAAGTATTCCGCAAGCTCCGGGATGTCCTCTTGTCGCTCGCGCAGGGGAGGCAGGGTAAGAGGAATCACGTTGAGCCGGTAGTAGAGATCGGCGCGGAACGCCCCCTCCCGAACCAGGTCGCGCAGCGACCGATTGGTGGTGGCGATGACGCGAATGTTCAGGTGGATTGGACGGGTGTCTCCCAATCGATCGACCTCGCGTTCCTGGATGACGCGAAGCAGCTTGGGTTGGAGATTAAGCGGCATCTCTCCGATTTCATCCAGCAGCAGCGTTCCCCCTTGCGCCATCTCGAATTTGCCGGCTTTGGAAGCGAGGGCGCCGGTAAAGGCGCCGCGCACGTGCCCGAAGAGTTCGCTTTCGAGCAAAGCTTCCGGGAAAGCTGCGCAGTTAACCGCCACGAATGGACCGTTGCAACGGCTGCTGGCTTGATGGATGAAATGCGCCAGCTTCTCTTTCCCCGTCCCGCTCTCTGCTTCGATTAAGACGTCCACCTCGGTTTTGGCAATCTGCCGGGCGCGTTCGAGAAGGCTGCGAAAACGCGGTGAATGGCCGATCAGGCCCTCTTCCTTGGAATGAGAGACGTCTTCAGGAGTGCGTTGCAGGATGCGCTCGGCGGTTTCTTTCAATACCGGGAAAGAAACCGGCTTGATGAGGTAGTCGCAAGCGCCTTCCTTCATGGCGTTCACCGCTTCCGGCACGGAGCCATAGGCGGTGAGGAATATGAATGCGGTCTCGGGCGCCATGGCGCGGATGCCCTGCATGACGCCCAGCCCATCGCCATCGGGCATTCGCATGTCCGTAACCACGAGCGGGCAGGGCGCTGATCGAAAGACCGTCAGCGCTTCGTTTTTGCCCGAAGCGGTTTGCACTCTCCAGCCGTGACTGCGAAAACTGGCTTCGAGCGCCGCTCGCATACCAATTTCGTCATCCACGACCATGACATCCGTCATGCCAGACCTCCTGAAAGAGGAAAGGTGAGCGTAAACGTGGTTCCTGCCGATGGCGCGCTCCACACGCTGAGTCTCCCCTGGTGTTCCTCCACAACCTTCTGACATACCGCCAGACCCAGCCCAGGGCTGCCAGCGCGCGTGGTGAACCCGGGCTCGAAGATTTTCTCCAGAATCTCCGGCGGGATGCCCATGCCTTGATCTTCAAAATCGATCCGCGCCTCGATGGCTCCGCTTGCCGTGGTCTCAGAGCCTAAACGGATGGTCAGACGCCCTCCCGGATTCATGGAACGAAAAGCGTTGATGGCGAGGTTGAAGAATACCTGCTGCAGGCGGTGAGGGTCGGCTTGAAGAATGCAGAGCGCCGCAGGTTTTTCCCATTGAATGGCCATGCCGCGCTGAAGCGCAAGGGGCTGAAGAAACTGAACGGTATGATCAATGAGTTCCGCCAGGTTAATGGGCTTTGTTTGCGGCGGCGCCTGAGTATAAAAATGGAGAACGTTGTTAACCGTCGCCGAAAGGCCGCGCAATCCTGCGTGAAGATGAACGGCCCACTGGCTGGCTTCGGGGTGGTTGCTGACGGCGCCTTGAATCAATCCGGCAAACAGCTCCAGGCTCGCTAAGGGGTTGCGGATCTCATGGGCGAGAAGAGCAGTCATTTCCGCCAGGGCGCGCATGCGGCGCGCAATTTCTCTTTCCCGCTCCAGCCTCCTCTGTTCGGTGATGTCGCGCAGAATCAGGACGAGGTCGCCATGCGCGGAAGAAGCTTCCGGCAGGCCCGCGCAATTGATCGCAATCGTTCGGGCATCCGCGCTATCGTCGAAAGACCAGACACGCTCTTCGCCTGAGGGTTGGGAGACCAGTTCCTTCAGTGAGGATTTCAGGTTCGCGGGGATATCCTCCGCCAGCCCCGTCCCGTTGTGAGAATTTGAGTTCAGTAGCCGCCGGGCTTCCGGATTGATCAGCTTAAAATCAAGGTCGCGATTGACCACCAGGACGCCGCAGGGCAGCGACTCCAGAATCCGGCTGAGATAGGCGCGAATCCGTTCGTTCTCAGCAAGGCTCTGGGCGAGAGCGGCATTCTTTACCTCAAGCTCTTCCCGCAGCCGGCTGATTTCCGCTCGAAGATGGCCGTAAGACCCCTCAAGGATCCCTGCAACGTGGAGGAATGATTCAAAAGCCTGATCCAGATCCATCCGGGCAGACTTCAGGTCCTCCGGTTGGCGAGGCACTTTTTTCTCCTGGGTAGGCAAACTTAGCATCATGGAGTCCTTAGAGCACAAACCATGCCAATCAGGAGGGCCGGGGACTAAAATTTCTTTAATCCTTTTTGAGGCGGGCCTGAAGGCTGATGTGCTCAGGGAGAATCTCGGCTTGATCGCTCGAGAGGATAAAGGCTCGCTCGATGGTATGCCGAAGTTCGCGGATATTTCCAGGCCAGCCATGCTTTTCAAGCATCCGAAGGGCCGCAGGGGTCAGCCTTTTGGGGGGAACGCCTGATTCCTGGCAGAAGTGTTGGAGAAAATGCTGGCTGAGGGCGGGAATATCCTCCGGGCGCTCGCGCAAGGGCGAGACAACAATGGGGAAGACGGTGAGACGATAGTAAAGATCTTCCCGAAAACGGTTTTCTGAGATCAGGTGGGTCAGGTCGGCATTTGTGGCCGCGATCACGCGCACATCAACCCGCACAATGTCCGGGCTGCCCAGGCGCTGGACTTCGCCTTCCTGAAGGAATCGCAGGAGTTTGGCCTGAATGCTTAAGGGTAGTTCGCCGATTTCGTCGAGGAAGAGGGTTCCCCCATGGGCCGAATGAATCCGACCCAGGCGGGACTGCGAGGCTCCGGTGAAAGCGCCGCGCGCGTAGCCAAAAAGCTCCGATTCGAGCAACGATTCCGGTATGGCGGCGCAATTGACGGTAACCAGCGGCTGCTTGGCTCGCGGGCTGAGTTGATGAATGGCTCGCGCAACCAATTCTTTCCCGGTTCCAGTCTCGCCGATGATCAAAACCGTCGTGTTTCGAGTCGTCACTAAACGCGACAGTGAATAAACCTGGCGCATCGCCGCGCTCCCGCCGATCATGCCGGGCAGAGGTTCAATCCGCGGACAGGACGGAAGCGCGACAGCAGGCTTAATCAACGGTTGTGATTCCAACTCAGCGAGATTTTGTTCGGGGACCTCCCACAAAAGGTTGAGCAGTTCTCCGCTTCTGGCATTCCGAGGCGGCTCGTGAACCAGCAGAGGTTTGCGAGCTTCAGAATCGACCACCAGGACTTCAACCTGCGGATGCCGAGCCTTGACCATCCATGAAAGCTCTGTGGCATCGAGATCGGGCAACCGGCGGTCGAGCACCAGGATCTCGCAACGGCCCTCTTCGACCATTGCCAGCGCCTCCGCGCCGCCGCGCACTTCTTCGGCTACCCAGCTCGAAGATCGCAATCGAGTCACAACCTGATGGCGAAATTGGGGGTTGTCGCTTGCGACGACAGTTGTCATCGTGTAGCTCCACTCATTTCAATGACATTTTTTAACAATCCGGCGCTCCAGCCTGTAACGTTGCTGGGTTAAGTTTCCCTCAAGCTTGCCAGCATACTGTCTGAACTGCGTTGAAAGCGCCCTCGCCCACCGCTTCGTGCCCCCGCTCCTATACAGGGAGAGGGGGAGGGAAACGGATTCCGGTTTCACATTCCCACCCATTTGGCATCAGGGCGGGTTCAGAGCGCCACGATGGCGCGTGTTTTCAGAGAGACAATCCAGCAATGCGCTGGCGAAGCCTGTAAGCTGCGCAGCGTGCCGGCAATTCTCGATTTGTCTAAGGCAAAGTCTTAGGTGTGTCCCGTTAAGTGAGCGTGGCTTCCGGTTGCGGCGGCCTTGTGGGACAAGCCTGCAGGTTCCTCCTCTGGCCGGAGCCCGATTTCATAACCTTCGCCGCGCACCGTATGGATCAGCCGGCGACCGAACCCGTCATCGATTTTCCTCCGCAAGTAACTGATGTAAACATCCACCACGTTGGTCATTGTGTCAGGGGAAAAACCCCACACGTTCTGCATAATCATGGTTCGGGTCACGCATTGGTCGCTATGCCGCATCAGATATTCCAGAAGCGCGTATTCCTTGGGGCTGAGGTCAATCCGCTTCCCGCCGCGGCGGACGGTGCGGTCCATGTGATTCAGTTCGAGATCGTCGATGCAGGTCTTGACGTCGGGAAGGCGCGAGGCGCGACGAAGCAGGTTCCGAATGCGCGCCAGAAGCTCTACCAGGGCGAAGGGCTTGGCAAGATAATCGTCGGCGCCGAGTTCCAGGCCGCGCACGCGGTCTTCCAGATTGTTCATTCCTGAAAGGATGAGAATAGGCGTTAAAGGCTTTAGTTCGCGGGCTTTGCGTAAAAGCTCGAAACCCTCGATGCCGGGGATTTTCAGGTCGAGCAGGATAAGATCGTGGTGCTGTTCTGCAAGTTTTTGCCGGGCTTCCACGTCGTTTCCTGCCAGATCGACCAGGAACTGCTGGCTCTCCAGGCTGCTTTTTAAAAAGCGAGCCAGCGATTGCTCATCTTCAACGACAAGTATGCGCATCTTCACCTCGGGAGACGGACGCTGAATATTCTTTGGCTGATCTTCTTGGCTTTGAACGCGGCTCGTTTCGGCTAGCCGTATGTCACATAAATACCTGGACTGAACCCACGGGCGGGACGCCCCTGCCACGGTTGTGGCGGAGCCATCCTGGCCATAAACACACATTCTCCAGAAACGTTAGTGACACGTGACTAGGGCAGCCAGACCTGTTCGTTGCCGGGAACTCCGTGGACCATCCAAGTCAACGTCATTGCGGGGATTGGGAGAGAAAGGTCGCGAGGCCAGTCGATAAATAGCCTGAACTGGCATCGTCAGCCTTGAATTAAAGCCGATAGCTTTCTCTCGACGGGCCGCTTTGCCCGCCAAGTCCCCTCATTAACGAATACTTCTCTTGGCTATAAAAAAATTCTGATAAGTGCGTTTCGACTTTAATCAATCAATTTTGACCTACCCTGTATATCATAACGATATTGATAAAACAATAATTTTTAACGCAAGCTCCGCTTCGGGGCGAGGAGAGTAAATGAACTCTCATTAAGATTGTCGGTAACTCAGGCCTAGATCTTGAGAGGAATTTGCGCTAGCGCAAATTCTATTCCTGAGTGATTTTGGGGCTATTGGGGCGCAGGTTGGGGGTGGCTGGATGCGCGGCAAGAGGAGAGAGTGTGGTCGTGGCTGACGCCTGGATGGAATTGATGGGCCACGTTGCGGGCGGCAGGATCACGATATCCACTCGCCGATTCATGGCGCGTCCCTCCGAGGTTGCGTTGGAGGCAATCGGATGATATTTCGAGTAGCCTGCTGCCGAGAGACGCGTGGGGTCAAAGCCGAACTGAGTGATAAAGAGCCGGACCATGTTGGTGGCGCGAGCCGTGGAAAGCTCCCAGTTGGAAGGAAAAGCAGCCGAATGGATGGGGACGTTATCGGTATGCCCTTCAAACCGAAGAAGGCACGGCGTGGCCTGAAGTATTTTGGCAATGCGAGCGACAACCGGCTCGGCTTCGGGCCGCAAAGTGGCTGAGCCGCTGTCGAAAAAACCGACCTCTCGAAGGCTCAGAATGAGCGCGTCATGGCTCATGCGCAGCCCCACAATTTTCTTCGCGAGCTGTGGAGCAAGCGCCTGTTCCAGCCTGTGGCGCAGCTCCGTGAGGTTCATCACGGTGGTTGCCGCTGCGGGCGCTCCTTCAGGAGAGGACGCGACCCGGCCCAGCACCGTGGTTAGTGCGGCGTTATCCACCATCTGCACGGTTGAGAAAGGCAGGGGTTGAGACTGGGACAGCGGAACGTGCGTGTTGGAACTCTCGAAAATGCCGAGGTCCTGAAAAGCCACTTGCATCGCCACAGCGATTTTCCCGACTTTCCGTTTATCCACCTGCGAGGCTGAGAACATGACCACAAAAAAGGCAAAGAGCAGGGTGACGAAATCAGAATAGGAGATCAGCCACCGCTCGTGGTTTTCGTGGCTTGCGGCTTTTTTCCTTCTGCTCACTGGCTGGCCTCGACCGGCTCCTTGACTTCCTTTGCTTCTCCCTTGGCCGCGGTTGCTTTCTCTTCGGTCGTGGCCAGGAATCCGCGCAGTTTCGTCTCAACCATGCGGGGATTCAGCCCTTCAAGGATGGAAATGACTCCTTCCAGAATCATCTCGCGGCTCAATTGTTCCTGGCGCAGGCGAATTTTGAGCTTGCCGGCGGCAGGGAGGAAGAGGAGGTTGGCAGAGCCCACGCCATAGACTGTGGCCACGAAAGCCACGGCGATGCCGCGCCCGACCTCGTTGATGTTATCGAGATGCTGCATCACCTGAATGAGCCCCAGGACCGCGCCCAGAATGCCGATGGTGGGAGCGTATCCGCCAGCCGATTCGAATACCTGGGGAACTTTTTCCTCATGCTCCGCCTGGTTATCCATTTCAAGCTCCATCATTTTTCGCAGTTCCTGGGGTTCCGTGCCGTCGATCGCCAGCATGAGAGATTTCTTAAGAAAGGGGTCTTCAATCTCAGGCAGCTTCTGGTCGAGGGAGACAATGCCTTCCTTTCTGGCCTGATTCGCGTAGCTTACGATTTCCTTGATTAATTTTTCCGGATCCCACTTGGGCTCGAAGATGATGTTTGCCATGCGTTTTGCGGCATGGAGGACGATGGGAAGCGGGAAGCCGATGAGCACCGCTCCAATCGTCCCACCAAAGACGATCATCGCGGCGGTAGGCTGCAAGATCTGGGCAATTTTCCCCCCCTCAATCGTCATCCCCCCTAAAATGCCAAGAATGGCGATAAGTATCCCGCCTAAAGTTGCCTTATCCACCCCAGGGTCTCCTACTCAGTCTCTCGTGTGTCGTGCTGGCCGTTGCTCTTCCGAAAAGCTGTGATTGGGGGTGCTGCCGCGCACAAGCCTGCCAGAACGCATCGGCGGAAGGATAGGATCTGATCGACGACTTGCTCTAATGGCTCCTTCACCACCACTTTCTCGCCGGTAATCAAGGTGATGACGGTGTCCGGAGCCTTCTCAATGAATTGAACCAAATCGGCGTTTACCACGAAAGGCTGATTATTCAGACGGGTGAGCTGAATCAAGCTGACCTCTCTTCCTGCTCTCGGCTCTCGATTCGACGCGTCTCAGCCATTCGCTGAGCCTCTCCACACTTAATACATCGGCAATTTTTGCTAAAACTCGCGTCAAGAGGCAAATCTTGCCGAGCGGAGGACGCTAACGAGCTTGCTGGCAGGAGCTGAACCAGCCCGGACACGCCGATAAGTATTTCTATAGGCAATTTCGCTGCCAGCGGCTTGATAAGCCGTTACCGTTTCTCCGCACAGAACTTCCAGCGCCGAAAGGATTAAAAACATTGCGTGGCTCTTCTGGATTGGCAACCGACTTGCTGCGACGGGTTGCTGGAAAACAATTCGCAACACTGTCATTCCGCCCTGAAAATTACGCCGAGACGGGCAGGTGTTTGGGTTGCGTGCCGAAATATCGGCGTATTTTTCAGGACAGAGCGGTAAGGCTGCGCCTCTGCGAAAATCGCTCATGCCGGTCGTTGCCACGAAAGCGGGAATCCACGGGCTCATTAGGGTGATGAAAAGAGCTAACTTGCCGATAAGAAAGTGAAGGAGACAAGGCGTTGTCAAGGCGGCGAGCGCTTGTTCCCGGTAAGAATTTTTACGACGCTTATCAGACGAACAGTGAGCGATTAACGGCTTTGTTTCGGGCGAAGACGCGATTGTGGTGACAATCCTGAACGATCACGGCAATCGATGGGAGGAATCCATTGAAAATTCTGGTATGTGGCAGCGAAGGCAGGTTGATGTCGGAAGTGATCCCTCATCTTCTTGCGGCAGGGCACGATGTATGGGGCATTGACAGTTGCGAGAAATGGGGGGTGCAGGATAAGCGGCGTGATTACGTCTTTATTCGAGGCAACTGCGCCAGCCCCGAGGTGATGCGTCCGCTGCTTGAGGGCGTGGATGGGGTGATTCAGGCCACTGCGACGCTGGCAGGCGTCATCGGCTTTCATCGCCGCGCGGGGGATATCCTGAGCAACGATCTTTCCGCGCATGCCAACGTGCTGCGGCTGAGCGTGGAGGCGAAGGTGGGGCGCGTGGTTTACGTCTCTTCCTCGATGGTTTACGAGCGGCACACGTCGCAGCCTCTGCGGGAAGATGATGAGGAGTTGCGCCTGGCGAGGACGGATTACGGACTCTCAAAACTGGTCGGGGAGCGAATGTCGCTGGCCTTTTGGAACCAGTATCGCCTACCTTATACCATCTGGCGGCCATTCAACGTGATCGATCCGCAGGAGGCGGGGTCTGATGATGTGGGCGTCAGCCATGTTTTCGCCGATTTCACGCACCGCCTGGTGGGGCGGCAGCAAAATCCCCTCGAAATACTGGGTGACGGTTATCAGACGCGAAGTTTTGCGCACATCCGTGAAATTGGAGAGGCTATCGCGCGGTTTTCCTTTGCGCCTTCCACCTTGAATCAGGTCTTCAATCTGGGAAATCCGGAACTGATCACCATGCGGGAGCTGGCTCAAAAGATTTACCGAAAGGCGCAAGAAAGAGGATTGATCCGTTCAACGCGGCCTCTCGAATTCAAGTCCCTTCCCGTGGTGGAAACAGACGTGAAGCAAAGAGTTGGGGACTTCACGAAGGCCCGCCGCGAACTGGGCTGGGAAGCCTGCGTCGGCATTGACGAGGCGATTGAAGAGTGCCTGGATTGCTTTGTCTCCCATCGGACAATGGCGGCTGCATGCGCTTCTCTCTCGACATCTTCCGAAGAGCGTGTCCTGCGAGCTTTATAGCCGCCTGCGACTAGCCTCCTGATCCCGCAAAGCTATGCGAGTTACGACGCCAGAGCCAGCATCTCAAAATGCGGGTACAACTTTTTCAGAGCCATCCACCCCAGGCATTCATCGAGAGCAGATTTCTGACCTGAAACTTGCGCCTACGGTCTCCGCGCCAGCATCGGAGCGCATAAGCCAACCCGAGGTCTCCGCCGGCGTGTTGTTTCGAGCGCTGGTCTATGGCGGCACGGGTTACGGCGAGGAAGCGTGGGTGGAAGCTTTAGGACTGGCTGAGAGCGGGATACCCGTCCAACTTGTCCCGATGGGCGCCCGCAAGGATAGCAAAAGGCTCCTTCCGGTGGAGTCGCGCCAGAAGCTTGAGCAACTGAAGCATACCCGGCTGGACTTATCCCGGAGCGTCTACTACCAGGGCTCGCCTGCCGACGGCTGGGATCTTGAAACTTATGGACGCTGCCGGGTGGCCCGCACCATGTTCGAGACTGACCGAATTCCGGACGGCTGGAAGGATCTCTGCAACCGGATGGATGAAATCTGGGTTCCGAGCCCGTTCAATTTTGAGACTTTTGCAGCTTCGGGAGTCCAGGAGACCAGGCTGAAAATTATGCCTGCCGGAGTTGACACGAAGCTTTTCCGGCCCGGATTGAAGCCTCTCACGATTCCGAAAAAACGTAAATTTTCCTTTCTTTCAGTCTTTGACTGGCACGACCGGAAAGGATACGACGTTCTATTCAAAGCCTATACCGCGGAATTTAAGGCGGATGAGGACGTTTGTCTCATTTTGAAGGTCTACCAAATCAATGATCCACTCGCAGATCTGGAATCCAAAATTGTCTATTTTCTGGAAAGGGAAGTAGGCCTGCCACTTGAAAAAACGCCTCCTATTATTTTACTTAACGGCTTCATCCCACAAGCTGATATGCCGCGCCTGTACGCTTCCGCCGATGCCTTTGTGCTGCCAAGCCGTGGGGAAGGTTACGGGCGGCCTTATATGGAAGCGCTGGCCTGCCAGATGCCCGTGATTGGGACGCAGTGGAGCGGGCAAGCGGACTTTTTGAATGATTCAAACAGCTATCCGGTTGAGATTGAGGGGGTCTTTCCGGTCTCTTTCCAAGTTGATCTCGAGCACTTCGCCGGACACCGCTGGGCTGAGCCTAGCCTGGAACATCTGCGCCAGCAGATGCGGCGGGTTTTCTCCAATCCCGAAGCGGCGCAAGCGCGAGCGGCGCGAGGCCGCGCGGAGATGGTCTCGCAATTCGATTGGCGAGTCATCATCCCGCGCTGGGTGGCTGAATTTCGTCGATTGCTGGAAGGATAGCTCCTGAAAAATCGATGCCTTTTTACGTCGTCAAGTCCGATTCGTTTGAAGTTCAGAGCGCTTACGAGCGCAGTTCGCGCGCCTGCCTGCTGACCGACGCACAGTCTGAAACTGATATTCCGTCGGAGATTTTGTCAGCCGTGGAAACGATCGAGATGGGCGAAGCGTCATCGTGGCATCCGGGCTATATCCCGCCTCAGTCGGATGCTGCGCTTTTCTGGTTTGCCGGTGAGCGTCTGCTCTGCGGCTCAAGCGCGGGCATACGGCATGATCTTTTGCTTCCCGGGCGGCGATCGTTCGTCGCGGTTCATTATCCTTGCCTTACCGATATGGATCTGATCGGCCTTCAGCCTCGTAGCTGGACAACCGGAGCTTGCGAGGATTATATCAATTGCAGTTATCGCATCGCCGCCAGCCCCAAGCCTTCCCCGATCCTGTCGGGATTTTTGCAGGGAAGTCATGAGCCTTGGGCGCGCCTATGCAATCTGCTCCAAATCGCCCAGGAAGCCCCGGAAAGAGCCCTGACCGGACTTGCCGGAATGTGGGGCGAGGGGCGCTTGCATCCTATCCTTGCCACGCTTGTGCTGCGCAATCTGATCGTGCTCCTTATTCGTCAGGGCAACATCCCAAGCGCCGAGCAGCTTCTTGAGACGGGAATGAAAGCCTTTCCCAAATATGCTGAACTGCCATTCCTCACCATGTGGCTGCGCGCCCGCCAGGGGAAGCCGCAAGGCGTGGTGAGCTATCTCAAGCGAGCGGTTGAGCAGTCAGACCCCTCGTTCATCGGCTCGGGCGGGGAAAATTCTTATCGGGCGCAGTGGGTCCTGGGAGCTGTGGCCGAGAGCGCGGGCCATCAGGCGGTTGCCTACCGGTATTTTTCCTCGGGCCTTCTGGCGAAGCCTGCTTTTGAACCTTCGGTTGTTGGAATTCTCCGGCAGCGGTTTCCCTACAGGGTCGCTCACGAGCTGCAAATCTTCGATCTCTGCGCGGTGGTGCGGCGCGAGCCGCGTTATTTTGAGCCTGTCTTTTACTTCCTGTTATTACACCGGCAGATTGACGCGGCAAGGCGGATGCTTGAATTGGTCAGGCCGCCGGAGGCGCGGCCTGGCATGTGGCATGAACAATTGGAATCGGTGGCCGCAGCTTATCGCCCCGCTTCCTGGCCTACCGCCGCCAAACCCGGCGTCATGTTGATTGGCAATTATTTTTCCAACGCCAGCTTCGCGCGTATTAACCGCGAGATCGGCGCGGCGCTCATGAGCGACTCAACTCTGGACGTCAGCCTCGAGCCTCACGATTTTGCACTCGCGCCCGCCCGCGCTTTTAACCATCATGAAGCTTTATCTCAAGGCTTGATGCGCCGGGTTGCCCACCTGGACCTTACCATTCGTCATCACTGGCCGCCGGATTTCAGCCGCCCTTCCTCGGGAAAGCTTTTGAGTATTGTGCCCTGGGAATTTGGCGCCGTCCCGCGCCGCTGGGTGAAGGAAATTGAAGAAAGTGTCGACGAATTGTGCGTTTGCTCGCGCTTCGTTCGGGATGTTTTCGTCCGATGCGGCGTGGACCCTTCGCGCATCAGCGTGGTCCCTTATGGCATGGATCGGACGGTTTTCACTCCTGAAGGAATTGCCTCGCGTCCCGCAGGCAGCCGGAGTTTTGTTTTTCTGTTTGTGGGTGGAGCGATTGCGCGCAAGGGGATTGACCTGCTCTTGAAGGCTTACCAGCAGGCTTTCACCGCTGCGGATGACGTGACGCTCATTATCAAGGAACTCGGCTCAAAGACTTTCTACCGCGGTCTTTCGCTGACGCGAGAGATTCGCCGCGCCATGCGTCGCTCAGGCGCGCCCCATGTGGTCCTGATCAGTGACGAGATGGCGGATAAGGACCTCGCGGCGCTTTATCGCGGATGCGACGTGTTTATCCTGCCCTATCGGGGCGAAGGATTTGGAATGCCTCTGGCGGAAGCTCTGGCCTGCGGCAAACCGGTGATCACGACAGGCTTAGGACCTGCAAGGGAGTTCTGTCCAGGCGAGGCTTCCTATTTCATCTCGGCTCAGGAAGTGGAGGTCCCCAAACCGCATCCGCCATTGGGTGAAATGGCCGGGCCTTTCACCTGGTTTGAACCCGATCTTGAAGAATTGACCGCCACGATGCGGTGTGTTTACGAGCGCCGCGAAGAGACCCGGCAACGCGCCGCCGGCGCTGCCGAGGCGGTTCATCAAGCGCTCGATTGGAGCAGGGTAACGGCCCTGTACCTGGAGAGAATTCGCCATTTATGCCTTCGCTAGCCCTTTCGATGATCGTGCGCAATGCTGCGGCGACATTGGCAGACTGCCTGGAAAGCGTTCGCGGCGTGGCGGATGAGATTGTTATCGCGGATACCGGCTCGACCGATGCGACAGAATCGGTGGCCCTCCGCTACGGAGCGAAAATCACTTCTATTCCCTGGGAACAGGACTTTGCGGCGGCGCGAAACAAGGCGCTGTCACAGGTGAAATCCGATTGGGTGCTGGTGCTGGACGCTGACGAGATGCTGGATGCTTCAGCGAGCGACAATATTCGCTCGCTGTTGCGTGATGAAGTGGGCGGTTACCACGTTTCCATTCGGAACTATGTGCGGAGCCTCACCGAGCGCGTATGGGATCGGGCAGCGCAACTCAACATGTCCGGCCCTCCGCAAGCGCGGCAATATCCGGCGTATGTCGAGCATGAAAACGTGCGCCTGTTCCGTCATCATCCGGGAATTTATTTTGTGGGCCGGGTCCATGAGACCGTGGGCCCGAGGGTGCTTGCCTGTGGATTCAAGCTGGAGCGCGCCAATTTTGTGATTCATCATTTCGGCCTGATGGCAGACCCGGAAATCCGCCAGCAGAAAAGCCGCCTCTACCGTGAGCTTGGCCAGGCGAAAGTCCGGGAAATGCCGGATGATGCGCAGGCTCATTTTGAGCTGGGGCTGGAAGAGTTTAACAGCTTTAAGGATTATGAGGCCGCCCTGGCCTGCTTCAAGCGCGCGAGCGAACTGAATCCTCGCGTTTCCATCTCCTGGCTTTTTTCGGGTCTGGCGCTGCTTCGCCTGGGGCGGAGCGCGGAAGCCCTCCGTTGCCTTGAGCAGGCGCAGAAAGTAGGGCCTCAAACGGCTTTGATCAGCGAGGCGATGGGCGACTCCTATTACAACCTGGGAGATTTTGAATCGGCAAGGCGAGCCTATCGCCGCGCGCTTCAGCAGGCCGGGTCTTCGGCTTATCTCCAAAGCAAAATTGGATTAGTCGAATTCCGCCTGGGACGAGCAGCGTCGGGATTAGCCGCCATGAAAGATGCGGTGAAGCAGGAGCCTTATGCCGGCGAGCTTTATGACCGTTTGATGGCCGCTTATGCCATGAGCGGAAATCTTCGGGAAGCCGCTGGAACCGCAGAGGCAAAGCTTCGCGCCGTGGAACCCGAGCCGGGAGGCTACCTGCGAGCGGCGAGCATTCACGCCCAATTGCAGAATTGGCCCCGTGCCCTAACCCTGCTCCAGGAAGGGGTTAGGCGTTTTCCGGACGCTCGGAAATTGCAGCAAGCCTTGGCGGAAATCCAGGGGATGGCGGGCCAGCCTCAGCAGGCGCATTGCCAGGCCCGCAAATCCTGAAAAAGTGGTTGCGACCATTAAAGAATCGGTAACCCGTGCCGATAGATGTAGGTGTCAAGCAAATGGTCACGCAGTCGGGCGAGGGAAGCGGTTATGACCCGCCAGTTCTCGGGCCGAAGGAGCGGACCTGAATTCTGAAAGGAGACTTCCATGGGACTTGGCGTCCTTAATAATCTTGCTTCAATTCAAGCCCAGAACCAACTGACTCAGACGTCCGCTTCGTTGCAATCGACGTTGTACCAATTGTCTTCGGGCTCTCGCATTAACAGCGGCGCGGATGATCCGGCTGGCTTGCAGATTGCAGACCAACTCGGCGCAAACATCGCCGCTCTCACTCAGTCGGTCAACAATGTCAACAACGGCATCGGCCTGGCGCAGGTGGCGGACGGCGCTCTCTCACAGGTCAGCAACATGCTGAACCGCGCTGTCACGCTGGCCACCGAAGCCGGACAGAGCGGGCTTTCCACCTCGCAATACACCGCGCTCAATACGGAATTTCAGTCGATTCTGAATGAAATCAACCAGATCGGCAACTACACCACGTTTAACGGAACCTCGGTGTTTACCGCCTCCACCACGAGCGTTTTCCTGAGCGATGCAACCGCCAGCACCACGATTTCATTTAATGTGGGGGTGTTGAGCGCCAGCGCTTTGGCTTCAGGTCTCGCCACCGATAACTTGAACTCATCGGCCTCCGCCCAAACCGCTCTTACGGACGTCAACACCGCGATCCAGAAGGCGGCGGCATTGCGCGGCTCAATCGGCGCCGCCGTGAACCAGATGCAGGCTGCGCAGAGTGTTGAAAACGTTCAGGTACAGAACATCACGTCGGCCCAGAACGCCATCCTGGCGGCCAATATGCCCCAGGTGGTGTCGAATCTGTCGAAGTACCTCATCCTGCAACAGACGGGCATTTACGCTCTGGGGCAGGCAAATTCGGCGCAACAGGGCGTCCTCAGGTTGCTCCAGTAACCTCATGATCCACCCTTGAAGGCGGAGGGCGCTTAGCTTTCCGCCTTCAAGTTTCTATTCTGCTTTTGAAGGAGTCCGGGATTCATGGGGATTTTTGGAATCAACCTTAATACGGCGGGACTCGGGTTGGGAAGCGGCTTAAACGTCCAGCAGACGGTAAGCCAACTGGTTGCGGCTGCCCAGCAATCCGAAGCGCCGCTGCTTCAGGAACAGCAACTCTACACCTCCCAGACTTCGGCCCTCAACAATATCAACACACTTCTCGGGAATCTCCAGACGGCTGTCAGCGCCCTGCAAGATCCGTTAGGGGCCCTCTCGGCTGAGACGGCGACATCTTCGAATACAGGCGTTTTGACGGCAACCGCCGGCTCCGGCGCGACGACCGGTTCCCATACCATCACCGTCAATTCTTTAGCCACAACATCTTCCTATTACACGGGCGCGCTGGCGTCGGGCGATACGACGTTCGGAACCGGGCAGTTCACACTGCAAGTTGGCTCAAATGCTCCGGTCACGATCACGGTAGATAGCTCCAACGACACTTTGAACACGCTCGCCTCCTACATCAATAGCCAGAACGATGGCGTGACGGCCAGCGTGATCACGGATTCGAATGGCGCGCGCCTGTCCTTGGTCAGCAATACGGGCGGCGCCGCAGGCGACCTGACGATCAGCGGCAATACGACGGGGCTGAGCTTTACCAAAGCCGTGACCGGCGCGAATGCATCTCTCACGGTGGACGGCGTTCCCATCAACAGCGCCAGCAATACCGTCACCGGAGTCATTCCGGGCGTTACGCTCAATTTAACCGGAACCTCGGCTTCGGCGGTCACGCTGACTCTGAATCCGGATACCAGCCAGGCGACGACTGCGATCAACAATTTTGTTTCGGCCTATAACGCGGTCGTGCAAGCGGTCAATGCCCAGTACACCGTCACTCCGGGCGCTTCCCAGCAACCTCCGCTTCTCACGGATAGCTCGCTGAGCCTCGTGCAAAACATTCTGGCTTCGGACCTAAATTACACGCTTACTGGAAACAATGGCATCACCAGCCTGGCCTCGCTCGGCATCACGGTCAACAACGACGGCACTCTGTCCGTGGATAACGGCGCTCTGACCTCGGCGCTCAATAATAATTTCAGCGCCGTGCAGTCATTCTTCCAGCAGACGAGTTCGCCCAACGGCTTTGCGGTGAATTTTTATAATTCATTGCAAAGCCTCACGGATCCGGCAAGCGGCCCGCTGAATATCGACCTTCAGGGCATCAGCCAGGAGCAGCAGAGCCTTTCGCAGCAGATCAGCGATTTTCAGACGAACCTGGCCCAGCAGCAGCAAACCTGGATTCAGGAATACAGTCAGATCAACGCCACGCTGCAACAATTGCCGCTCTTGATCGCGCAAATTAACGGGCAGCTTAGCTCGCTGGGCGGCATTTCCTCGGCGGCGCCGTCTTCGTCATCATCGTCTCTGCCCTAAAGGCTGTGAGACGACAGTTTGTGGCGCTGAAAAAGAATTGCGCCAGTAAGTCTTTGACTTGCAAGATCTCTTCGCTGTCATCCCACGCAAGCAGTGGTCTGGAAGCTGAAGACGCCAATCTTGCTACGCAACTGATACTGGTTGAGTTTTAATCGAACACTGCTGATTTCAAATTATTCAAAATTTCAGATTTCAAATTTGAGATTTGAGATCGTTTATGGCTCAAAACGTCGTCCAGGCTTATCGACAACTCTCCTCGCAGGGAGCCAACATCGTCTCGCTGGTGATCCGCTGCTACGACGAGATCATCGCTTCGCTTTACGCCACGGTGCGAGCGATCGAGCGCCGTGATATCGAGGAGAAAACCAATCAACTGAATCGGGCGACAATGTTCATCAGCCATTTGCGGGCCATCATTGACTTTGAGAAGGGCGGCGAAACGGCGCTCTATCTCGACCGTTTCTACGCCCTGGCGCAGCGCGAGATTGTTCAAGCGAGCGCGACTCTTTCCGCAGAAATTCTCCGCACCCTTGCCGCAGATTTTACTGAAGTGCGAAACGCCTGGCAGCAGGTGGAAGCGCCCGCAAGCGCCAATCCGCCATCTCCAACGGCCCAAAACTTTTCTCCCACAAATCCCCCTCACGCTCCGAATGAGCGCCCTCCCAGCCGCACCGGCTGGAGCGCCTGATTTAGGCTTATTTGATATAAAACGGCATTGAAGACCCTCCGTTCCGCCCCTCCAGCCCTCCGTGCCATCAAACGATAGTTGCAAAAAAGAAGATTGCGCCCTACTCTGAAGTCCATCCCTTGCGTACCCTGTAAACAATTTGGAATCCTCCCGCCTGGAATTTGAATCTGGATAGGCGGGGAGTGAGAAATCCTGAGAGAGAAGGAGAGCCTCGATGGAAGTTGAACTAGCCCTCGAATTTGCGCGAGTTGTGGAAGAGGCGGCGATCGAAGCGGCCCGAACGATGGGGCGGGGTGATCGGGAATTATCAGACCGGGCGGCTGTGGAGGCTATGCGCCGTGTGCTGGATACGGTTCCTGTAGCCGGAACGGTCGTGATTGGTGAAGGCGAACGCGATCAGGCGCCGATGCTTTATATCGGTGAAAGAGTCGGCCTGAAAAAGGAATACTGCGAGACGGTTCCCGAGGTGGACATTGCTGTGGATCCCCTGGAAGGGACGAATCTCTGCGCCATGGGGGTTCAGGGAGCCATTACCGTGCTGGCGGCTTCCGAGCAGGGCGGACTGCTGCATGCGCCCGACTGTTACATGGAAAAGATTGTGGTGGAACCCGGGGCGCGTGGCGCGGTCGATCTGGACGCTCCGGTGAAAGACAACCTGAGGGCGATCGCCCGGCGGCTCGATCGCCGGGTGGAGGATCTGGTGGTGGTCGTGCTCGATCGCCCCCGCCATGAAAAGCTGATCGCCGAGATCCGAGAGACGGGAGCGAGAATCCGCCTGATTTCCGATGGCGACCTTTCTGCCGGAATTGCGGCTGCGGTGGTGGGCACTGGCGTTCACGCCGTGATGGGCATTGGAGGCGCTCCGGAGGGCGTGTTGACGGCTGCCGCCCTGCGTTGCCTCAATGGAGAAATTCTGGCTCGGCTGGTGGTCAAAGATGAGAAACAAGCCGAGCGAATCAAGGGCATGGGCATTCACGATCTAAAACGGATTTACAACACCCATGACCTGGCTCCGGGAAAAGAGATTATCTTCGCGGCCTGCGGAGTGACCGATGGAAGCTTGTTAAAGGGCGTGCGGTTTTTTGGCGACGGCGTCCGGACCCAATCGATGGTGATGACGCTCAGTACGAGATCCGTTCGCTTTATCGACTCGATCCGTGTGTCCAAGAGACCCGATGCCAAAGTCCGCCTGTTTTAGCGGGTTGCTGAGAGGGATTGAAGTCTTGTCATTCCCAGGACAGCCAAGGGTTGATCAGACTGCAATTCAGTTGCAACCCGGGTAAGTATGGCTTACCATCGAAACCACAGAGTCAGTATCCCAGATCTCGAAAGAGGAGCCCGCGATGCAAAACCAAATTAATCGCCGTCAATTTATTGAGGGTTTCGGCGCGGCAGCGGCCAGCCTCTGGCTGTGCCCTCCTGTTCTTCGTTCCACGACTACGCCGCCCACCGCTCCGGTCGCTGTCGCAAAATGTCCCGGCTATGGACCGCAAGTACGCGCCACGCTGGCGACGATGTTTGATCAACTGGGAGGCCTCGACCGCCTGGTGAAGGGGAAAACGGTCGCCGTCAAGCTCAACATGACCGGGTATGCGACGGATCGCGTGAGGGGATTACCGCCCGGGCTTGCGCATTGGGTTCATCCCGATGTGATCGGCGCCACGATCAGTCTGCTTGACCGCGCGGGAGCGCGCCGTATTCGACTTCTGGAAAGCACTTTAAGCCCATCACATTCTCTCGAAGGCTTCATGAGAGAGGCTGGCTGGAACCCAAGCGACTTTACAAGCGCCGCCCCGAATGTGGAGTTTGAAGACACGAACTACGCGGGACCTTTTGGCAAATACAAGCGCCTTTGGGTTCCGGGCGGCGGCATGATGTTTAAGGCTTATGACGTCAACCACTCGTATACCGATTGTGATGTCTACGTTTCCCTTGCCAAGTTAAAAGAACACGCCACGGCCGGCGTGACGCTTTCCATGAAGAATTCGTTTGGCATTCCCCCCTGCACGATTTACGGAGAAGGCGCGGGCATCGACGAGCCTTCGACGGTGGTGAAAGGCGCCCGCGCCATGCTCCACGATGGCAGCCGCCAGCCTTCCAAAACTTCGTTGCCTGAAAATAATCCTGCCTCGCCGAGGTCTCCGGGATATCGTGTGCCTCGGGTGACGGCTGACCTCGCCGCGGCGCGCCCCATCCACCTGGCCGTGATCGATGGCATCTCAACCGTGGCGGGCGGGGAAGGGCCTTGGATCAGACGTTGTCGGCCTGTGCATGCGGGCGTATTGGTTGCCGGCACGAATTGTGTAACGACCGATGCGGTGGCGACCGCGCTGATGGGCTTTGATCCGATGGCCGACCACGGAACCGCTCCTTTCGAAAAATGTGACAGTACGTTGAAGCTCGCGGAGCAACTCGGCCTGGGAACGCGGGATTTGAATAAAATCGAAGTCATTGGCGTGCCTGTTTCCAGGGCCCGCATCAGTTTCCGCAACGTTTAGCCGCTAATCCTATGTCACGTAAATACCTGGACTGAACCCACGGGCTGGACGCCCGTGCCACGGTTGTGGCATGGCTATCCTGGCCATGACCACACATGGTCCAGAAGCGTTAGTGACACGCGACTGGTGAAGATGCCCCGCAGCGCTGCCTTTTGACAGGCGGCGCTGACGGCGGCAACGTTCTGTTCCCGCCGACCCTTGGAGCGCAAAGGCTTATCAACCCAACTCGCCCCCTTTAGGGAAATTTTCCAGAACTCACCCTCACAAAATCTCCTGGCGGTTGTATACTGCTTGGCTCACCGCTCGGGCGTGGGCTGCTGAAAAATGCGTGGCGGCCTTCTGCTCGACAGGACTGGCTTGATCATCAGTACGGCGACTGAGCGGCGCGGAAGCCGCACACATCTATTGGGGGATGGAATGAGGGAAGGATTACGCAGATTCATCAGTAAGTCGCTCGTTCGCTTTCTCATCGTGATCGTTATTGGGGGCACAGGCATTCGGGGTCTGGAAGCGCAGAGGAATTCCAGCAAGACGGAGCCTGCCTATCAGAATCCATCGTTGCCCATTGAGCAGCGCGTAGATGATCTGGTTGCGCGGATGACGCTTCAGGAAAAAGTCCTGCAAATGCAGCATACGGCTCCGGCGATCCCGAGGCTGGGAATTCCCGCATATGACTGGTGGAACGAGGGACTGCATGGGGTTGCGCGATCCGGCTATGCCACGGTGTTTCCCCAGGCCATCGGAATGGCAGCCACCTGGGATGCGCCGCTGATTTACCAGGAAGCGCGGGTGATTTCAACTGAGGCGCGAGCCAAGTATAATCAGGCGCAACGCGAGGGCAACCACAGCATCTATTTCGGACTCACTTTCTGGTCGCCCAACATCAACCTGGTGCGCGACCCGCGCTGGGGGCGCGGGCAGGAAACTTACGGCGAGGACCCGTTCCTGACCGGCAAGCTTGGCGTGGCCTTTGTCACCGGTCTCCAGGGCGACAACCCGAAATATCTGGAGGTGGTTGCCACGCCCAAACATTACGCGGTCTATAGCGGACCGGAGCCTGCGCGTCACAGCATGAACATTAACGTCTCGCCGCATGATCTGGAGGATACTTACCTGCCGGCGTTTCGCGCCACCGTGGTTCGGGGCCATGCGGACTCGGTGATGTGCGCTTACACTTCGGTTGACGGCGCGCCGGCCTGCGCGAACGACTATCTTCTTCAAGACACGCTGCGCCGAGCCTGGCATTTTTTAGGCTACGTCACTTCAGACTGCGGCGCCGTGGAGGATATTTTCAGGGGACATCACGCTGCGCCCGACCTTGAGCACGCTTCAGCAATGGCGGTAAGCGTGGGGACGGATACCACGTGCGGCGATGAATACGTCACGCTGGTGAAAGCCGTGCAGGAAGGTCTGGTGAAGGAAAGTGTGATTGATACGGCGGTGAAGCGCCTTTTCACAGCGCGTATGCGCCTCGGCATGTTTGACCCGCCTGAAGCGGTTCCCTTCAACCGCATCCCCATGTCTGAAGTTGACTCGCCTGCGCACCGGCAACTTGCGCTTCGGGTGGCCCGCGAATCCATCGTGCTGCTGAAAAACGATGGCATTTTGCCTTTGAAGTCAAACATCAAGACGATTGCGGTGGTTGGCCCCAACGCCGAATCGCTGGCGGCCATTGAAGGCAACTATCATGGCGCGCCATCTCATCCCATTCTGCCCATTGAGGGAATGGTGCGGCAGTTTGCCGGCAAGGCGCGTATTCTCTACGCGCAGGGGTCGCCCTACGTGCCGGAACTTCCGCTGCCGGCGCCTCGCACCGTTTTCCATACCTCGGATTCCCCTTCAGTTTCAGGGCTTAAAGCTGAGTACTTCGCAAATTCTAATTTTTCGGGCAAACCTGCCCTCGTTCGCAGAGACCCGCAAATTCAATTCGACTGGGATGCGGCCTCTCCCGCTCCGGGCATTCCCATGCGGTCATTTTCAGTAAGGTGGAGCGGAACGCTGACGCCGCCCGGACCCGGAGACTACACTTTCAGCCTTCGTGAACCGGGCTGCTACCCTTGTGGAGATCACGAGACCTTTCGCGTCTTTCTCGATGGCAAGCTGGTGATCGACGCCAGCACCTACAATCACCGTCCAAAATTGCCTGTCTATCACGCGCATTTCGCTGATTCGCAGCCTCATGCATTCCGCCTGGAATATGCGCATCGCGGGCCGCTCTTTGGAGCAGGCCTCACTTTGGAGTGGCAGCCTCCTATCGATATTCTGCGCAAAAAGGCTGTGAAGCTTGCGCGGCAGGCGGACGTAGTGGTGGCGTTCGTTGGGCTCTCACCGCATCTTGAGGGCGAGGAGATGCCGATTCATGTGGAAGGCTTCAGCGGGGGCGACCGCACGAGTATCGATTTGCCTGAAGTGCAGCAGGAATTACTCCACGCACTTGTTGCCACAGGCAAGCCTTTAGTCGTTGTCCTGATGAGCGGCAGCGCGTTGGCGGTGAATTGGGCGCAACAACATGCTGCCGCCATTCTGGAAGCCTGGTATCCGGGTGAAGAAGGAGGCGCGGCGATTGCGGAGACGCTGGCCGGGCTGAACAATCCAGGTGGCCGACTGCCTGTTACCTTCTACGCTTCGCTCAGCCAGCTTCCGCCCTTTTCGGATTATTCGATGCAGAACCGCACCTATCGCTACTTTCATGGCAAGCCTCTTTACGGTTTCGGCTATGGTCTCAGTTATTCGCACTTTGCATTCAGCAATCTGAAGTTGTCATCGGAAGAGATTCAGGCCGGACAGCCGTTGACCGCAGAGGTGACGGTTCGCAACACCTCCAGAATTGCAGGAAGCGAGGTGGCGGAGCTTTATCTGGAGTATCCGCCGGCAGCGGGCGCTCCCCTGCGCGCGCTGAAAGGGTTCGAGCGCATCCGCCTTGCCGCCGGTGATGCTCAGAGTGTTACTTTCAGACTTGCTCCGCGCGATTTAAGCCAGGTGACCGATCATGGAAATCATATGGTTCGACCCGGCAATTACACCGTCTTTATTGGCGGCAGCCAGCCGGGCGAAGGCCCTGGCGTCCAGGCGAAATTCCGAATTGTCGGCGAGAAAGCCTTGCCACGGTAATGAGCGTGGTTATCGCCTGTTTTAGGCGTAAAACACCCGATGCGTCTTTGTGAAGGCTGAATAACCTGGTTCAGGAGAAGTTATGGCACAGTTCTATCTTAAAAAGACCTTGTGGATCTTCATCTTCAGTCTGCTTGTTTTAAGTGGAATCCAGGCGTCTGCGACGCAGGCCGAAAATTCCTATTACCTGAAGTCTGGCGACCGGGTGGTTTTCTATGGGGATAGCATTACCCAGCAGCAGTATTACACGTTGGATGTGGAGGACTACACCCTCACGCGTTTTCCGACGCTCAAAGTCAGTTTTGTGAATTCCGGCTGGGGAGGGGACCGGGTGACCGGCGGCGCGGGTGGTCCCATTGACCTGCGCCTGAACCGCGATGTGTTTCCGTACAAGCCAACGGTCGTCACCATCATGCTGGGTATGAATGATGGCGAATATCGTCCATTTGAAGAGTCAGTCTTCCACACTTACAGCGCAGGCTACGAGCACATCATCCAGAGTTTGAAAAATCGGTTGCCCGGGGTTCGCATCACGGTGATTGAGCCATCGCCCTACGACGATGTCACACGGCCTCCGAACTTTGCGGGAGGCTACAACGGGGTGCTGATCCAATATGGCAAATTCGTAGCTGACCTTGCGCATCGTTTAAATCTGACGCTTTCCAATATGAATGCGCCTTTTGTGGCGGATCTTGAAAGAGCCAACCGGCTTGATCCCAAACTCGCCTCGAAGATCGTTCCGGATCGCATTCATCCGTCTCCAGCCGGTCATCTCTGGATGGCGGAAGCCTTACTGAAGAGTTGGAATGCTCCGGCGGTGGTGACCGCAGTTGAAATTGACGCAGCCCAATCGCGTGTGAGCCGAGCCGAGAAAACTCGTGTGACAGGCCTTAAAACAGGCCGCACTCTGGCCTGGACACAGAGAGATGACGGTCTTCCGTTGCCGATCAACTTGAAAGACCCGCTTGTTTCGCTTGCCCTTCGCAGCTCTGATTTTATTCAGGCGCTCGACCAGGAGACGTTGCGAGTAAGCGGGCTTGGCAGCTCAAAATACACCTTGAAAATTGATGGTGAAAGCGTCGGCGACTTCACCGCCAACCAGTTGGCGCGGGGAATCAACCTGGCTGTGCTCGAAACGCCTATGTTGCAGCAAGCTGAGCTTGTCCATAAGCTCACAGAGGAGCACAATCGGCTGCATTTTGACCGCTGGCGAGATATCGAAGTTCCTTTAACGGGCGAAAGTTTCCCTGGGATCCAGCAGACCGAAAGAGATATGGACAAATTGCAGCAGAAGCTGATTGCGCAGCAACGCACGGCAGCGCAGCCCAAACCTCATCGGTATGAGTTGCTCCCCGAGTAGCCGGGCAAAAACTGTTATTCGGCAGATCAGGCTTTCTTTTGCGGCGGAACGTAGCCGGGGGGGAGAGCGGCGCCTTCGCCAAAAAAGAAGTCTTCCATCTGTTTGGCGATGATTTCCTGGGCCTCTCGGGTGGCGGGATTCAGCCGAAATTCGTTAAGAATCATTTTCAAATGTTCCAGCCAGAGCTCCCAAGCTTGCTCGGAGACGTTGTCATAGATTCTTTGTCCAAGCTCTCCGGCCCAGGGGGGTTCTTCAAGCCCCGGAAGTTCTTTCTGAAACTTTACACATTTCACCATTCGCTGTGCCATGCAATTCCTCCACCTTCGCTCGAGGTCCAAGAATACATCGGTGCTCTAGAAAACTCCGATGGCGAATTTATGATAAATTGCGCCTGCTTTGCCTGGGCGGCTTTTGACTCAATCCCCCAGGATGCTGCACCCAACGAGGAATTCAATTCTTAAATGCCATTATACTCATAAAAGTTATCATGCAGGCGTTCATTCGCGAATCGATTGCTTTTGCAGCAAAACTCGGTTAATGGTCATTCACGGTATGCTCGCGCCAATCATCAGTTTGAAAAGTATAGGACTACAGAGTGAATTGGCGCAAAATGATGGGGTTTGGCGTTCTACGGTCGAAGCCTCTTGGGGAATGTGCATATGAAACATCGAGTTATTGGGTTCATTTCTCTGCTTATGATTTTAGGCGGTTCATGCGCCCTGGCAAAGGAGCGGGTCAACACCAGAACCGTGCATTACCGAAGCGGCAGCGAGGTTGTAAGCGGTTTTCTGGTTACGCCTGCAGGAAGTGGCAAGCATCCCGCATTAGTTGTGATTCACGAGTGGTGGGGATTGAATGATTGGGTGAAAGAGCAGGCGGAAAAATTGGGAGAGCAAGGCTATGCGGCCCTGGCCGTGGATCTTTACCGCGGCGAGGCGACCTCTGACCCCTCCGTGGCTCACCAACTTGCGCGCGGCCTGCCGCACGACCGCGCCCTGCGTGATCTGGAAGCGGCTTTCCACTATCTGGCTTCGAGACCCGATGTGGACTCCAATAAAATCGGGTCAATTGGCTGGTGTATGGGAGGCGGATACTCGATGGAGCTTGCTATCCACGAGCCGAAACTTGCCGCTTGTGTTGTAAATTATGGCGCTTTGCCGACTGACCCGGAGGATATCAACAGAATCCAGGCTCCTGTGTTAGGGAATTTCGGCGCCGAAGACCGAGGCATTCCTCCCACCGCTGTCAGCAATTTTGAGAAAGCTATGGTGAGTGCGCATAAAAAGGTGAACGTGAAAATCTATTCCGGCGCGGGACACGCTTTTGAAAACCCCAATAACAAAGCGGGTTACCGTCCTCAGGCCGCCCGGGATGCGTGGAATCGAACCGTCGCATTCCTGGCCGAGACGCTCAAATAGGGGATTTCGCACACGGTTCCCGCGTTCGCAGGGAAGCAGCAGGATGCCGCCCTCAGCAAAGCACGATCTTATCCCGGTGTTCCTTCACGCTTCGGGTCGCATTGCGCGTATCGATCACCAGCCTGGCGTGGCGGACGATGAAATCATAGTCATAGCTTGAGTGGTCGGTCGCCACAATCACTGCCGCATATTGACCCAGCTTGTCAGCCGAGATCTCTATCGACTTCATGTGCTGGAAGTCGTAATGACGCATTTTATGAAGCTGTGGAAAATAAGGATCGTGATAGTCCACTTTGGCACCCTGCGCCTGAAGCAATTTGATAATCCGAAGCGAAGGCGATTCTCGGAGGTCATCGATGTCTTTCTTGTAGGCGACCCCAAGGATGAGAATGGGGGAGTCTTTCAGGCATTGTTTTCGCTGATTGAGCGCTTCGATCACAGAGCTCACCACGTGATCGGGCATGGCGGAATTAATCTCTCCCGCTAATTCGATGAAGCGCGTGGGGAGTTCATATTCGTGCGCCTTCCAGGTGAGGTAAAAAGGGTCGATGGGAATACAGTGACCGCCTAGCCCCGGACCAGGGTAGAAAGGGGTGAAGCCGAAAGGCTTGGTTTTTGCCGCTTCGATGACTTCCCAGATGTCAATTCCCATCCGCAGGCAAAGAAGCTTCAGTTCGTTCACCAGGGCGATATTCACGCACCGATAGATATTTTCCAGAAGCTTGGTCATCTCGGCGGCTCGTGAGGAGCTGACGACAATGGTTCGTTCAAAGACCTGGCTATAAAGCGCCTTCGCGGCCCGGGCGCTGGGGCCATTCACACCACCGATCACCTTTGGAATCTGGTGAGTTTGGAACAAACGATTCCCCGGATCTTCCCGCTCCGGCGAGAATGCAACAAGGAAGTCGATCGCTTCCAGGTCAGTATCCCTGACTTCGTGTCCATCTGTGGAATAGGGTCTAATGGGTGAACGAAGACCTGATCGCTCCAGGATGGGAACGACCAACTCTTCGGTTGTCCCCGGATAGGTTGTGCTTTCAAGCACGACTAATTGGCCGGGCTGCAAGCGCTCCTGGATGGTTTCAGCGGTATCGCGGATATAGCTCAGATCAGGTTCCCGGTGGTCATCCAGTGGGGTAGGGACACAAATAATAATCGCATCCATCTGTCGAAGGTCTTCAAAATTCGTGGTCGCTCGAAAGCGATTTTCCTTTTTCTCCGCAGCAATATTCGAAGCAGGGATGTGACGGATATAAGTTTGACCTGACTCAAGCTTTTCCACTTTGGCGGGATCGGTATCAAAACCCGTTGTGCGGAACCCTTTCTGCGAGTAAAGCAAAGCCAGGGGGAGCCCGACGTATCCTAAGCCAATCACACCTACCTGGGCATTCTTAGTCCCGAACCTTGCAAGGCGCGCCGTTGGGCTCTCCGTTGCAACACTCATTTCGTTTTTAGTTTCCACCTCAACTCCTTTACCCCCACAGGGTTATATTCTAAGTTACTAGTAAAGATATACTGCCGCGCAAGGTTGTTTACGTCCTGCCCGTGGCCGCGGATTTTCATCCCACGGAGGGCGCTGTTGCCGCTCCAAGAAGGACTTATCCAGTTTGCGTGAATGCAGTTAGATCAACAGACTACCTTCCCTTATTATTCGACATGATTCTCATTAACCGCGATACAGCCTTCTTCAAGGAAATATCCTGATCATACGTTAAGAAGAGTTACCTTGACAATGAGCGAACTCTCGTTTAACTTCAATACTTTACGAAGTTTGTAATTCTATGCTAGGAAAACTGTTTTTTTCTTGCCTTTATTCGCATTCTGAGACCGCAGTTCTGTCGGAAGCTGGCAAAGGAAACACGGGCGTATTCCCGCGATTGGCCAGTTTGGTCATAGGATTTGCTCTATGTGGCTTTTTACTTGGCCGGCCGCTTCTTCTGGCTCAGTCTACAGATCAGAATAGCGTCTTGCCGCAGGATCAGAGCGCTGCGCAAGACCAGGATCCTGGGGCGGGCGTGCCATCCACGGAGCCGAATCAGGAGGAGGCTACGAATGGAGGCCCGGCAGGTGGAGGCATGATCGGTCCGGATTACGTCCTGGGCCCCGAAGATGTGATCACGATCACGGTTTTTAATCTTCCTGAGATGACGCAGACAGTTCGTGTGGAGAACGATGGGACCATTACCGTTAAATTGCTGGGGCGTGTGCGGGCTGCAGGACTGACCAGCGACCAGCTAAGAGACGAACTACAAACGGACTGGGGAAAGAAGTATCTTGAAGATCCTCGGGTTACGTTATTCATCAAGCAATTTCATGCTCGACCGGTGTCGGTGGTGGGGGCGGTAGCCAAGCCCGGACTTTATCAATTGCCCGGTCCACGGACTTTGGTGCAGGTCATTGCCATGGCAGGCGGCGTTAATATGCCCGGAACCGGTGTGGGAAATGCGACTGGGGGTAGCGCTGCTGCTGGTCGGTGGGTCTATGTAACCCGCAAGGGGGGCTTTCAAAATTTGAAGCCCAGTGAGGGCTTGAAGGTCGTGGCGCCGGATCAGATCAAAATCGATCTGGGAAGGTTGTTGTATGAGCACGATAGCGCCCTCAATATTCCTGTCCAGGCTTTCGACACTATCACAGTCAGCCGGGCTGGAATTGTCTACGTAGTGGGAGCTGTAGGTAGGCCGGGCGGATATACTTTGGAAGACCGTGACAGCTTAACGGCTTTGCAAGCCTTGGCCTTGGCAGGAGGTTTCGCAACCAATGCCAGGAAGAGCCATTCTCAGATCATTCATGAACTGCCGGACGGGAAGCGTACCATTGCACAAATCGATTTGGGGAAAATCGTAAAAGGAAAGGCAGAGGATCCGATCCTCACAGCGAACGATATTCTGGTCGTGCCGGATAGCACGGGCAAATATATCGGGAAACAAGGTGCCGCCGCAGCCATCGGGACGATCAGCGGTCTCATCATCTGGCGCGGCCTGTAAAGGTCTAAATACAAGGAGCCCAATGGACGAACTCGAAAAACGTCAAGCCATGCTGCCCCTTGAAATGATTCCCCGAGGCGGTACACAGGCTTTAGACGCGCAGCAAATCGTCGATGTCTCGTCAGAAGAAGTGCCGCACCTGCTGGATTATTGGGCCATCATTAAGAAGAGGCGTTGGGTGGTGCTTTCGTGCCTTGTGATTGTATTTGCCACCGTCGCGATCGGCACGCTCAAAGAAAAACCGGTCTACGAAGGCAAGGTTCTGATCGAGATTGATCCCGAGCCGCCTAACGTAGTGAATTTTAAGGAGGTTGTCAGCGTAAGCCCAGTCGATGTAAGCGCCTATCTTGAGACCCAATATAAAATCCTTAAAAGCCGGAGCCTTGCTGAGCGAGTTGTTGACGATTTGCAGTTATATCGCTTGCCTGAATTTTATCGGGCTCGCCACCTCTTTGGCTTGTACACAACTGACCCTGAAACTCATCCTTCCGCCTCGGATCCTAATCCTGATCTGAATGCAGATTACTATCGAAACAGCATTTCGTATGTGCAAAATTCGATTGATGTAAGCCCGGTGCGGCGAAGCAATTTAGTCCAGGTTTCCTTTGACTCTTACAGTCCTGAACTTGCGGCGCGTATAGCCAATAAGCTCTCGCAGGACTATATTGATCAGAACCTTCAAGTGAAGTGGGATGAGACGATCAAGGCCTCTAAATGGCTCTCCGGCCGGCTCTATGAAATGAAGGCTAAGCTGGAGAAGTCCGAGGATGCGCTGCAAGCTTACGCTCAATCTCACGGTATTCTCTATATCGACACCAAAGACAACAGCCAGCAAAGTATGGCCAGCGCTCGCATGGAAGGGCTTTTGCAGGATTACAGCCAGGCCCAGGCTGACATGTTTCAGAAACAAGCCCTTTACAGCCTGGTGCAAAAGGGAAAGGTTGAAGACCTTCCGGGCGTGTTGAACAATGGGCTGATTCAGGCGCTTGAGGAAAAAGTAGCTGACGAGCAGCAGCAGTACGCCATGATCACCGCCTGGGTGAAACCGGATTATCCCAAAGCGCGGCAGATTCAACGGCAGATCAAGGCCCTTCAAAAGCAGCTGGACAAGAAGAAGGCCGCGATTATCGAAAACATCGTCCAGGAGTACAAATCTGCTGAGCACCGTGTGAAGTACCTTGAGCAGGCCATCAACCAGCAAAAGCGAACGATGACTGCGCTCAACCAGAAACTCGTTCAATACAACATCCTGAAGCGGCAAGTGGATTCCAACCGCGAGCTTTACCAGGGTCTCCTGCAGCGGATGAAGGAAGCGCAGGTATCTGCCGGCCTCAACGCCACGAACATTCGGGTTGTGGACACAGCGGTTGTCCCCAAGAGTCCGGTGAAGCCGCGTGTCTATCTCAATTTGGGATTGGGTGTTTTCCTGGGGCTTGCACTGGGAATTGGACTGGCTTTCTTTCAGGAGTATCTTGATAAGACTCTCAAATCAGCGGACGATGTGGAGCGTCTGGTCAGGCTGCCTTCGCTTGGCATTCTTCCGAAATTTGCTTTGAATGGCCACCACCATGAGGGGGAAGAAGAAGGGCTGATTCCGGTTCATGCTAATGGCAATGGACACCTGGCTCCTGCCATTCAGAACTCACCTGAAGTTGCCGAAGCTTTCCGGTCATTGCGGACATCGATTCTGCTTTCGGCAAGCCCAGTGCCGAAGCTCCTTCTGATTACCAGCGCTCTGCCCAGCGAAGGGAAAACGACCACGGCTGTAAATCTGGGCGCCGTTCTTGCGAGCTTGAATACCAAGGTCGTGATTGTCGATTGCGACATGCGGCGTCCCGCCTTGCATCGTTCTGCCGGAGTCGAAAACAAGCCTGGATTCGTTCAGTGCCTTACGGGCCATGTCGATCTGAAAGAGGCCATTCTTCCCGTTCCAGGCATTCCGTATTTAAGTGCCATCCCTTGCGGCCCGATTCCGCCGAATCCGGCTGAAGTGCTCTCTTCTCATATGACGGGCGAGCTCCTGCGGAGGCTGCGGACTGAGTTTGAATTTGTTCTGGTGGATTCACCGCCTATCTTAAGCGTTGCTGATAGCCGGATTCTTGCTACTCTGACCGATGCTGCGATTCTGGTGACTCGCGCGCATTCCACTTCCTATGATGTGGTCCGGCGCGCTCGCTCTTTGTTGTACGGAGCTAACGCGCGTATTCTGGGTGTGGCGCTTAATGACGTTGATCTGCGACGCGATGGCGACGGATATATGAGCGGTAACTACGGATATGGATATGGATATGGGTATGGGTACGGGAGCAACCCTGATCATTACAATGGCCGGGATGGCGCCAGCGATCATACTTAAGCATGTTCAGTCTATATCGACCTCCCTTTTAGTTGAGATTGCCCTCTGGCAAGGAATCACATGATGCAAATAGCTGTTATCGGAGCAGGATACGTTGGACTCACAACCGCCGCGTGCTTGGCTGAGATCGGTCACGAGGTCAGTTGCGCTGAAAGCAACGTCCAAAAACTGGAATTGTTGAAGCGCGGGGCGCTGCCCTTTTTTGAACCGCATCTGGAAGAATTGGTGCAAAGGAATCGGCAGGCTGGCAGGCTTTCATTTACCTCAACGCCCGAAGCGATCGCGCGCAGCCATGCCATCTTTATTTGTGTGGGCACGCCGCCTCTGGAGAACGGCGAGGCTGATCTTACGGCCATTGAAGGCGTTGCCCGGACTATTGCGCAGCAGGCCACAGGCTACAGGCTGGTGATTGAGAAAAGCACGGTTCCAGTGCAAACGGGACGGCAATTGCAGAGGCATCTGAGACTTTACAGACGCGCGGAGTTTACATACGACGTGGCGTCAAATCCAGAATTCTTGCGGGAAGGCAGCGCCGTTGAAGACTTCTTCCATCCGGATCGCATCGTGATCGGTGTCGAAAGCCCTAATGCCGCCAACGCCATGAGGGAAATCTACGAGCCAATCCTGGAACAGCAATTTGCCTGCCCGGTTCATGCATCCTGTGAGGATCGCTCAGTGCCTCCCTTGGTCATCACAGATATCAATAGCGCCGAACTGGTGAAGCACGCTTCCAATTCTTTCCTGGCTATGAAGATTTCTTTCATCAATCTCATTGCCGACCTATGCGAGGCCGCAGGAGCGGATATCACAAAGGTTGCGGAAGGGATTGGTCTGGATCGAAGAATTGGCGCTTCCTTTCTTCGCCCCGGAATTGGTTTCGGAGGTTTCTGTTTCCCAAAGGATCTCCAGGCTTTTGTAAGAATCGGCGAAAGGCTCGGCCTGGACTTTTCTCTGCTCCGCGAAGTGGAAAAGATCAATCTGCGGCGGGTGGACCAGTTTGTGGAAAAGGTTCGGAGAGAATTGTGGGTGCTGCGCGGGAAGAAGATCGGAATTTGGGGTTTGGCCTTTAAACCGGACACCGACGATATCCGGTTTGCTCCATCTCTCGCCATCATTCAGCGCCTGCTTGCCGAAGGCGCAGACGTCTCAGCCTACGACCCTCAGGCTATGACCAAGGCGAAAGAAGAGCTTCCTGAGATTCGTTATTGTCAGAATCCCTATGAAGCTGTCGAGGGCGCCGAGGCTTTATTACTGCTCACGGAATGGGAAGAATTCGGCCATGCGGATTTGGAGCGCGTGCGAAGGCTGATGGACCGCCCCCTCCTGGTGGATGGCAGAAATATGCTCGCGCGGGAAAAAGTGATTGCGCACGGGTTCCAATACATCGGAATCGGGCAGAGCGCAGAGGTTGGGGCTGTGGCCTTGGCCTGATAGCGCTTGGACATTTACTGAGGTTTGCAAATTATCGTGACATCGTTTTCTGTAGCGCTGGTGTTGCTTCGCTTCGCTCAGGGCGGGCTCTCACCGGCGTTTTTCGGCGCTGGGGACAGCGCCGCTGCCGTTTTCATTGTCAATAATTTGTAATTCTCGAAAAGCGTAAACTCAGCGCGGGCGAAAAGAGACTTCTTGTTTAAGTTCGGGGAGAGAATTTGCGGATTGTCGTGACAGGCGGAGCGGGTTTTCTGGGCAGTCATCTGTGCGAGAAACTGCTCGGCTTGGGCCACTCGGTTCTCTGCATCGATAATCTGGCGACCGGAAATCGGAAAAACATCGAGCACCTGGAAGCAAATCCCGCCTTTCAATTTCGGTTGCAGGATGTCACTCAATATATCGATGTCGAAGGGCCCGTGGATGCGGTGGCTCACTTGGCCTCGCCTGCGAGCCCGCCGGATTACCTGCGACTTCAGATTCAGACTCTGAAAGTGGGTTCGCTGGGGACACATAAAGCCTTGGGGCTGGCCAGGGCAAAGCAGGCCCGATTCCTGCTGGCCAGCACTTCGGAAGTTTACGGCGATCCGCTGGTGAATCCGCAGCCAGAAACCTACTGGGGCAACGTGAATCCGGTCGGCCCCCGGGGCGTCTACGATGAGGCAAAGCGGTTCGCAGAGGCGATGACGCTGGCCTATTATCGCTGCCACGGGGTTGACGTTCGGATTGCGCGCATCTTCAATACCTACGGCCCGCGCATGCGCCCCGAGGATGGCCGCGTGGTCTCAAATTTCATCGTTCAGGCCCTGCGCGGCGAGCCCCTGACGGTTTATGGCGATGGCAGCCAGACCCGCAGCCTTTGCTACGTAAGCGATCTGGTGGAGGGCCTGACTCGCCTGCTGCTGGCTGATCCGTCTGCAGCGCCAGCGAAGCGCCCCATAGTCCCATCATCAAAGGGGGAAACTGTAGCGGCGGTGTCCTCACCGACTGTAGCGCCGGTGTCCTCACCGGCGTTTTCCTCCAGTACTGAGGGCAGCGCCGCTACAGCGAAGTCTTTCGAGAACAACGGTTTGGATGGCATCCACGGGCCTGTGAACCTGGGTAACCCCGTTGAAATGAAGGTCATCGATATTGCCCGCACCATCATCCGCCTGACGGGCAGCACGAGCAAGATCACGCACTTGCCCTTGCCCATCGATGACCCCAAAGTCCGCTGCCCCGAGGTCTTCCGCGCCCGGGAACTGCTCGACTGGACGGCTTCTACTAGCATTGAGGATGGTATAAGTGTCACTATTGCGTACTTTAGGCGGTGTTTTTAGCCCTATTTAACTGTGCCCGTGACCGAGCGTTCGGTGAATTTACCAAGACGTACTAAGCTGTGAGACAGCCTAACGAGCAGACCCCTGCCTCCTTAAGAACTCTGATATTCCGGGGTGGGTGGTACTTGGCAATTCGCCAAGCATTTGGGCTTCTGATAGGTATTCTCGGACCTATTTATCTTCTGCGGGAGATAGGGCCAAGTAATTATGGCCTTTATGCCGCTGCGCTCAGTGTCCTGACCTATATTCAGCTTGTCTCGCAATGGGGAGTGGAGATTTACCTGATGCGGCATCCGGAGAGCGAAGACTGCCCGGAGGTTTATCATCAGGGCTTCACGGTCCTAATCACCCTTGCAGCCATGGGGATAGGGATAAGTTTTGCCATTCTGCCCCTTCTCAACCGATGGATGAAACTCAGCGGGTTCTATCCGGTCGCAGTCTTGATGTTCTTAAGTTTACCGCTCCTAACACTGAGGCAAGTACCGCTCGCCCGGCTGGAGCGAGCGCTGGACTACAAGCGGATCGCGCTGATTGAGCTTTCCGGGCAGGCGTGCTTTTACATCGTGTCGTTGCCCCTTGCCTTCCGCCACCGGAATGTGTGGGCGCCAGTTACCGGCTGGTGGTGCCAACAGGCATTGTTGTTTGGCCTCCTTTTTGTGATCGCCCGTTACCGACCGTCGCTGCATTTCAGCCTCAGGTTGACCAAGCAGATACTGGGTTACGGTCTCGGTTACTCAGCCTCGGTATGGATCTGGAACCTCCGCACTCTTGTGAATCCCTTGATTGTTGGGCGATACGCAGGCAGTGCAGCGGTGGGATTTGTGGCTCTGGCGATCCGCATTGTGGAGGTTCTAAGTTTCGCCAGGAGCGCGGCTTGGCGCATTTCAATCGCTGCTCTAGCAAGACTCCAGTACGATATGGCGCGATTGCGGAGGGCTATTAGCGAAGGAATGCGCCTGCAGGTCCTAGCAGTCGGCCCACCGTTGGTCCTTTTTAGTCTCGTCGGTCCCCTCATTCTGCGTCAAATATTCGGGCCGCAATGGGTCCCAACCATGATCGTCTACCCTTTTGTGGCTCTGAGCTATCTGACGAATAGCGTGTTTAATTTGCATTCTTCCACCCTCTATGTCTTGGAGAAGAACTGGCATGTCACGCTTTTTCACCTAGGGCACATTGTGCTATTTGTTGGTTCCTCACTTTTCCTCGTCCACTACGTCGGGATGGTAGGATACGGCTTTGCGGAGGTCGCTGCCCTCGCCAGTTACTTTATTATTGATCACTCTGTGCGCAGAATGGTCGGGGTAATGAGTTATCGCCTCGCCGGAATCTGGGCGGCATGTCTAGGACTCGCGCTCTTCCAGGGTACGCTTGGGAAATTCGCGCTCTCTGGCTTGATAGTTGCAGCCCTTTGGCCTGGCACGTGGGGCCAAGTGAAGACATACTCCCGAAGCGCGTGGAGCGCAATCCGAAATGCTTAGGCCGCTTGTCAGCATCATCATCAACAATTATAACTACGGGCGTTTCCTTTCCGAGACGATCGAAAGTGCGCTAAACCAAACCTATAAGTCCCTGGAGGTGATCGTCGTCGATGATGGTTCGACGGATTGCTCGCGTGAGGTCATCGCCTCCTTTGGAACCCGAGTACTCCCACTCCTGAAAGAGAACGGTGGTCAGGCTTCAGCGCTTAACGCCGGGTTCGCTCGAAGTCACGGAGATCTGGTCATGTTCCTAGACTCCGACGACCTTTTACTAGATCACGCAATTGAACGGGTAGTTAGTTGCTGGGAGCCGGGATTTGCGAAGGTCCAATTTCATTTGGAGTGTATGAACGTTGATGGAAGGAGGCTGGGCATTTTCTATCCGAGTTTCCGTGATCCATCTCCCCCGTCCGACGTACGCCCAGCCCTCCTCCGCAGGGGTTGGTATAGCGGCCCTCCGACCAGCGGGAACGTTTTTTCGCGCTCGGCACTGAACGCAGCATTGCCTATCGATGAAGGTAAGTACCGCCTCTCTGCGGATGGATACCTGCACACAGTCATACCCTTCTATGGCGGTGTAGGTGCCCTGCGAGCAGTTTTAGGTTTGTATCGTATCCACGGGGCAAACGCTTGGCATCAGGACACAATGTCTATCAGAAGGCTTCACTGGTATATCGAGCATGGAATCAATAACATGGAGGCGCTGAGTGTGACGGCTGCAAAGTTTGGACTATTTACTCCAGACAAGAAGATCCTTCATCTGCGCCAATTTCAATACGCCCGCGCTAGGCTCGTCTCCTTACGTTTGGCTCCGAAAGAGCACCCTATTCCCGGAGATCGCCTCTTCAAGCTCGCGATGGGTTGCATTGAGAGCATCTGGAGATCGGACGAATTTAAGAGTCGTCGGAGGCAGGTGCTCTGGGTGGCTTGGTGCCTGTGTGTAGCATTGCTACCCATGAGGTTTGCTCACCGCCTCATCCTATGGTGGTCAGTTCCGAGAAGTTTCCCTCAGCCTTTAAGGAAGCTGCTGCGTAAACTGACTTAGGGGGTAAGTTCGACGATGGCTGAATTCGAGTGATTGTGGTGGAAATGGGGTGTTCTAGGAAATGAGCTTGACCATTGCTACGGATTTTGGAGAGGTCAGGGCAAGCCCCCGGTCGAGCTGCTATCTGTGCGGAAGCTTCGGCAGAGTCTTGTACGAGAATGCCAGGGACGTTCGCTATGGATGTCCGGGTATATGGACTATTCGCAGGTGCTCTTGTAAGGAGTGTGATCTCCTTTGGCTTGACCCAGCCCCTCACGAAGAGGACATAGCGCTACTCTATGGTTACTTTCGCGAGACACACGAGGATCCACAAGGTAATCCAAGCCCCCTTCGTGCGATCTCCAAGAAGGTGACTCGCGGCTATTTGGCGCTTAAATACGACTATCCATTTCCCTGCGGTTGGCGTCGGTGGGAGAGATGGCTGGGAGTTCTGGCCTGCCTTCATCCAGCTCGTCGGGCGGACGCAGACTTTCCCTTCGCAGAATTGTCAACGCACACCACGGGACGCCTGCTTGACGTCGGCTGCGGAGGGGGAACAACCATGAAGCTGATGCAGGAATGGGGGTGGCAGGTTGAAGGCGTGGACTTTGATCCAGAGGCCATTGAGAACGCTAGGAGAAAGGGTCTCACTGTTCATGCGGGCTCTCTGGCGGAGCAAGCATTTCCAGACGAATCTTTTGATGTGGTCGTAATGAGCCATATCATTGAACACGTGCACGACCCGATTGCTTTCCTGAGACATGCGAATCGTTTGCTAAGGCCGGGAGGGCGCATAATACTCGCAACGCCCAACGCTTGGAGCTTGGGGCACCGCTTGTGGGAGGGCGACTGGGTTTCGCTGGCGACACCTTACCACCTATTCATATTTAACCCCCTTGCTCTCGCGCGAGTTCTCCACGAGGCAGGCTTCAGCCGAGTTTTCTGCTCGTCGGAGCCTCGATGGGCGGACCAAGCGTTCGTCGCCAGCCGCGCTGTTCGTCGTTTGGGCCACTACGAGCCGCACTCCTCACAGTCGATGGCGCTTCGCCTCTATGGTTGGCTCATGGCAAGCGTTGAGTGGTTGTGTCTGGGGCTACGCAAGACGCTGGGTGAGGAGATTGTGGCTTACGGGATCAAATGAACTAATCGGTTGTCTGACTGTTCGGCGTCCGTGATTGGACGATGACCCGTGCAGAAGCCCACACCTTGAGGGACTGTTACATGCCAGCAATCACGGTTGCCTTCGATGCGAGGCCTTTAGACCCGGAGATGAGGCATTGGGGTCCGGGCGTGTTTGTGGAAAATATTGTAAAGCGCCTGTCGGGCAGGGTCCGCTTTCGAGGCTTGGCCCACCGGTTCCCTGGTGGTGACGCTCTAGGGATCGTATCATGGCCTTGCATCCCGAAGACTGGAAGGGTATTTTTTGCCTTGAGTCCGGCTCTTGGCTGGCCGTTTGACCTTTACTGGGGCACAAATCATCTCCTCCCGCACCTGCTTCGAAAACCGTCTGTCTTGACAGTGCATGACATGCTACTTTTGAATGGCTTGGACGGCAGGGAGCGGCTTTTAGCCAGAGGCTTTTCTTCATCCGTGCGGCGCGCCTCCAGGATTATCGCGGTCTCCGAGGCCACCGCAAATGACTTGATTAGAATTTTTCCTGAAGTAGCCGCGAAGATCGAAGTTATCCATCAGGGGTTCGACGTTTCGGCTCAGACGCTTGAAAGTTTACGGAAGCGGCTGCCTTGTAAGGCTACCCCGTTCACGGTCATGCTCGGTGCGCACCGCCCCAGAAAGAACCTCCAGCTAGCAGTATCAGCTATTACTCGACTTGCGGCCGAAGGCAGCGCTGTTCGGTTGGTGGTTACTGGAAATGTACATGCCTCTTTTAGGGATGTCTTTCGTAAGAGCAACGGCCTTATTGAGGAGCGCGGAGTATTGCCTAAAGAGGAGCTTTTTCAGCTTCTGGCAAAAGCTCTGGCATTGCTCTTCCCCTCACGTTACGAGGGGTTTGGCTTTCCAATGCTTGAAGCAATGGCGGCCGGATGCCCGGTGCTTGCTTTGGATACGCCTATTAATCGGGAAATTGGAGGCGGCGCTGCTTGGCTCCTTCCAGAGGATTCAGTGGAATGGGCAAAGGCGATTCGCCACTTATCTGAAAGCTCCGCAGCCCGCGAAGAATTGATTTTAAGAGGAGGGGAAAATCTTCGCCGATTTTCCTGGGAAAAAACAGCCTCTGCCTACGGGGAAACGTTCCAGGAGATTTGCCGATGAAGTTCTCTCTGATCATGGCGAGTGTTGGGCGTATCCGTGAACCTGAGCGTTTTCTTGCTTCGCTTGCGGTCCAAACGTATCGGGATTACGAAGTTATTGTCGTGGATCAGAATCGCGATGATCGTTTGATTCCGCTTCTTGAGAGCTACGAAACCCAGTTTTCGATTAAGCACCTGCGATCCGCGCCGGGCCTTTCCCGCGCTCGCAATGTTGGTTTGAAACATATAACTGGGGATGTCGTGGCATTTCCGGATGATGACTGCTGGTATCCCCCTCGCCTACTTGAAGGCGTCTGTAAACTTTTTCAAACTGATCCGAAGTGGGATATTCTGGCCGTTGCACCGCTCGATAATAAAGGTAATCCCTTTTTAAGTAAGGCTTTTGTTCGGCATAATTATTTAACGCAAAAAAGCGTCTGGGGAAGCGCGATATCCTGGAATTTGTTTATGAAAGCATATGTTCCCCAGGCGGTTGGTTACTTTGACGAGACACTAGGTGTCGGCGCGGGAACCCGGTGGGGGTCGGGAGAGGAAACGGACTTTTTGCTTCGAGCGATGCAGAAGGGGTTTAGGATTTGGTCAGAACCCGGGCTCGTCGTTTACCATGAAACAGCGTATGTCCGTTTAGGCGTTTCGTACGGCAAAAAGGCATATCGTTATGCGCTCGGTATGGGCCGCGTTTTGAGAAAGAATCGATACCCTATTACCCTCACTCTATACTTTATTCTGAAGCCTTTATTGGGAGCTGTGGCGATGCTTGCTATGGTTCGGCCGCACAAAGCCTTTCGTTATGGGTGCATGTTTAGTGGTCGCCTTATCGGTTTTCTATCGACTTCTGGAATACGCGATAGCATTAGAGGGATACGTGAGTGCGAATAAAGTTCTCTCTTTCGCTACTTTTGGTAACTCTGGTTAGTCAAATAGCTGCTTCTACGCCCAGCTTCCGAGATTTTGAACGGTGTTGTTTACTTCCCAGCAGTGACAGTTGCGAAAACTTTAGGGGTCGGGTGGGTGCCTATTCCCCTGTACTGGGGCATGAGGGGTGACAATGACAGGCCTAGACATTGGGTTATTGGTCGGGCTTTGCCTTCTCTTCCATTATCAATATAAAAGGACTGGGGTTTTCTTTCTTCCCAGCGGCGTTCTACTGCTTATTAATATTATTCTGGCAATTTATGTAGCTTACCCTCTGGCGACTTCCCCCGAATCGCTGGCGACTATCAGGCAAGCCCGCCACTTCCGCACTATTCAATGGGGCGCGGACGAAGTTTTAGTGATTGCAACTATCGGAGTCCTTTGTACAATTTTTGCATACCTTGTCGGTGGATTATTGGGAACGCGCACTATTCGGATTTTTGCTCACTCAGCCTCTACCCCAACTTCCATTTCGATAAATGATGTTGTAGTGGGCGCCTGCCTTGCGGTATTTCTCGCCCAGGGTTATGTGTTCTACACCTTCTACCGTGCTGGGGCCTTGCCGCTCTTCAGTTCTGACCCCTTGTACTGGCGATTTGCCCTTGCAAAAAATTTTGGAGGCTCGTTATACTTGGGAGCGCTAGCCGTAAGCAGCATTGCTATAATTTTCCTTCTGGCAGCAATCTCGCTAAGGAAGGTAAGCTCCTATAAGGTATTGAGCTTAATAGCAATCGGGCTTACTTGTTTCACGAGCCTATCGACAGCCACGCGCGGTACCTTCCTCGGGCCTTTTATATCCGCGGGGTTGATCTATTTTTCGGCTAAAGAAAAGAAACTGACCCTGCCACGTACCCTTGCAATTTGTGCAGGCATCCTCGTGTTGGCTGCTAGCCTGCAGGCGATACGATACAAATCAGCCTTCTCCTGGAACGAGACTGAGGATGAGATTCTTTACGGTGATACCTTTTTTGCCAATTTCAGGGACACCAGTTGGACAGTAGCTTACTTTGAGGCGGATCGATACGATTTTGTTCATGGCAGGACCATTCTCGCGGGTCTCCTGGGCTTTCTGCCCCATGACGAATCCTCTTTTCGCTCTCATTACCGCTGGGGCACATTTGCGCTTCATGTGGTCGGTAATGACGATCCCTCAACCCACGCCGGTTTGGCACATGTTCTCTACGCCGACTGGTACATAAATTTTGGCTATACTGGAGTTGCCATTGAAGGCTTAATACTAGGGCTTGTTTTGCGTTTTTTTGATGAGCGCTTGCTCTACATCAGAAATAGTGCCAAGAATCTGAAGCAGTTTGATTGTTATGCCGCGTTCAAGACATGGAGTTGGTGCGGGGTAGTGACAACGCTGATGTCTAGCGCTACGGCCCCGTTTGCATATCCTCAGATCGTAGGATTGCTCGCTATCGGAGGGTTCGCCGCTGCGTTTCATAAGATATCGGATGGACTTCGCGCCGTCGTTCACTTGCCGCCTGCGCCTTCCAGAGATGCCCTTCTTTATCGGGGCGCAGGCTCCGGTCGCGATGAGTTTCTGCAGCCCATACGCCGAGAATTGAAGTGAGCGCTTTGTCCAGTGCGCATAGGCATTGATGTCTCTATCCTTTCAACACGCTTGACAGGAATAGGTTATTTTGCGCTCTCACTAGTCCGGTCACTCGCCGGTTTGCGAGAAAGCGCCCAATGGGTTTTGCTCGGAGCCCCTCCGCAGTTCAAGGGATTGCCCACAGGAGAGAATGTTCTGATACATGACGCTCGAAACTTAAAGGGGGTACGTCGTGCAATCTGGCAGCAGATGGAGCTTCCCCGGCTGGCAATGCGGTACGATCTGGACGTTTTGCACTGCCCTGATTTCAGCCGCCCGCTCAAAAGCTCAGTACCTGTTGTGAATACCATTCATGACCTTTCTTACTACTCCCCATATGCATATTTTTCATTGGGCAGCCGAATCTACAAGAGGAGTCTCACGCGGGTCGCCATGAAGAAAAGCGCGGCCATTGTGGCAGTTTCAAAATTTACCCGTGATGAAATCATGCAGAGGTTCGGACTTGATGAAGACAAGATTTCCGTTATTTATCACGGTGTAGACCTGCCTTCCGAAGGTGAAGCACTGCAGGCAGGCGCGCCATTTGTTCTTTATGTCGGAACTCTAGAAGAGCGCAAAAATGTGCCAACTCTCATCCGAGGATTTAGTTTGGCGCGTGCCCAGAGCCATTTTCCTCACCGTCTTATTCTGGCTGGGAAGCGTGGTCGGCGATTTACCAGGATTCAAGCAGCGATTGAAAATAGCCCCTATGGCAAAGACATCGAAGTGCGCGGTTATGTGAGCAGACACGAAATCTTGGCGCTTTACCAGGAAGCGGACGCTTTTGTTCTTCCATCTTTTTATGAGGGCTTTGGCCTTCCTATACTGGAAGCGATGGCGGCGGGGACGCCCGTTGTTTGCTCACGGGCAGCGTCGTTGCCCGAAGTGGCCGGTGACGCTGCCGAATACTTCGACCCATCAAATGCCGAGGAATTGGGTATGGTATTGGCAAAGGTGTTAGGTTCTCCAGAACTTCGTGCGGAAATGAAACGCAAAGGTCGTGAGCGCGCCAAACAGTTTTCATGGGATGAATGCGCGAGACGCTACTTGAAGGCGTATCAGACTGTAGCGGGGTAATGGGCGCTTAATGGAGCTCTCTAAGACTGTTCTGATTTTGATGGTGTCTCTTCTTGTTGCTACCTGCTTTACCTCTTCTGATGCCGCTGGTGGCGGAAGCCCAGACCAATTTTTTTCAAATGTTAGGTCATTCGGGGCGAAGGGTGACGGTAGGATAGATGATACACAGGCAATTCAGGCTGCGATCAACGCCGCGAAAGCCAGCCATGAGACGGTTTTCTTTCCGCTCGGAACTTATTTGGTGAGAGCTCCGTTGAATCTGACCGGGATGAGCGCTGTTAAG